>NZ_JADNQU010000015.1:0-34748 GCF_015594645.1 Streptococcus sp. HF-2466 | reverse complement strand
AATCAGATATTCGATCCCTGACTGATTGAGGTTAAACTGTTTTGATAATGACTTGAGAGTTGCGCCGCTTTTTCGCAAGTAATAGATTTGAACCTTGTCTTCATAACTTAATTTCATAAAAATAACATCCCAAAAGTTAGAGTTTTCTTGTCTAACTTTTGGGGTGCAGTTCAAAACCACTTCTTTCTCCTTTTTTCACCCACCAAGATAAGCTTTGCGGACTTCATCGGAAGCGAGCAATTCTTTTCCCGTGCCAGACAAGACGATGTTTCCTGTTTCTAAAACATAGCCACGGTCGGCAATTGAGAGGGCTTTGTTAGCATTTTGCTCAATCAATAGAACCGTTGTGCCTTGCTTTTGAATATCTTGAATAATATCAAAAATTTCTTGAATGAAGAGAGGAGCCAGTCCCATTGAAGGCTCATCTAAAAGCAGAAGTTTGGGAGTAGACA
Organism: Streptococcus sp. HF-2466; assembly: GCF_015594645.1. Classification (NCBI taxonomy): domain Bacteria; kingdom Bacillati; phylum Bacillota; class Bacilli; order Lactobacillales; family Streptococcaceae; genus Streptococcus; species Streptococcus sp. HF-2466. The sequence goes on along the minus strand of NZ_JADNQU010000015.1, from coordinate 34,296 downwards.
TAAGTGCTCGTCCCATAGCAAGCATCTGCTGCTCGCCTCCAGAAAGAGTTGCAGCATCTTGATTTTTACGTTCTTCTAAACGCGGAAAGCGTGAGAAAACTTTTTTTAGATTCGCTTGATTTTCATCGCGATTTGTTTTTAGAAAAGCACCCATTTCTAGGTTTTCCAAAACAGTCAGGCCTGGGAAAACATGGCGTCCTTCGGGTACCTGAGAAAGCCCTGTTGCTACAATTTTCTGAGCAGGGACTTTTTGAATTTCATTTCCTAGAAACTCAATTTTTCCTGAACTTGGGCGAACCAACCCTGAAATTGTCCGAAGAATTGTGGTTTTTCCAGCACCATTAGCACCGATAAGGGAAACAACTTCGCCCTCATTGACCTCAAAGCTGACATCTCGGACAGCCTGAATCATGCCATAATGGACAGAAAGATTTTCAACTTTTAGCATAGACATTAGGCTTCACCTCCCAGATAGGCTTCGATAACACGCTTATCATTTTTAATCTCGTCAGGAGTTCCGTGCGCAATCAGACGACCATACTCCAATACATAAATTCGTTCCGTCACTTCCATAACTAGGCTCATGTCATGCTCAATCAGCATGATTGTGATTTGGAATTCATTTTTTATTCGACGAATTAACTCTGTCAATTCTGCTGTTTCCTGCGGATTCATTCCCGCAGCAGGCTCATCAAGAAAGAGAATTTTTGGTTCTGTTGCTAGAGCACGCACAATTTCCAAACGACGTTGTTGACCGTAAGCTAAATTCTTAGCAAGTGTTTCTGCTTCACCGTCTAGGTCAAAGATTTTTAGTAATTCCAGAGCTTTCTCACGCAATTCTGCTTCATTTTTATAGAAAGCTGGCAAACGAAAGAAGCTAGCAAAAACATGTGCTTTGTGGTGATTTCCCAAAGCAATCAAGACATTCTCTAAGACTGTCAAATCTTTAAACAATCGAATATTTTGGAATGTCCGACTGAGCCCTAAAGAAGCAATCTTATAAGGAGCCTTGCCATTGAGCAAATGCCCATCCAAGATCACGCTTCCTTCACTTGGCTCATAAACACCGGTCAGTAAATTAAATAAAGTTGTTTTTCCTGCACCATTTGGACCAATGAGACCGACTAATTCTCCCTCATTCAGCTCCAAGCTCACATCGCCAACAGCAGTCAGCCCGCCGAAATTTTTTGTTAGATTTTTTACATCAAGAAGCGCCATTAGTTGACCTCCTTATCTTTTTTAAAGAAGCGTGAGAGGCTTAATTCCCATGCACCAAGAAGTCCTCCTGGACGAAAAATCATCACCAAAATTAAAGCAAGAGAGTAGATAATCATCCGAATACTTGCTACGTTTTGAAGTACCATGTTTAAAATTCCCAAGACAATCGCTGCAACAATGGTTCCTGTCATAGAACCCAGACCACCAAATACCACGACAATCAAGACATTGATGCTATTGATAAAAGTATAATCTTTCGGCACAACAGAGCCAATAAATCCTGCTTGGAGTGAGCCTGCGATACTAGCTGTCATCGCTCCAAAAACAAAGGCAATTACTTTGATTTTAGTGGTATTGACCCCTACAGACTCTGCTGCAATTTCATCTTCACGAACTGACAAGGTTGCTCGTCCAATCGGGCTGCGCAAGAAATTGATGGTTAAAATAGTTGTGATAACTACAAAGAAATACACCATTTGCCAATTGGTAAAAGCAGGAATACCAAGAATACCCGCAGCTCCATTAGTCAAATCGCCTCCGTTGATGATTAAAATTCGAATGATTTCAGAAACCCCAAGCGTTGCAATTGCGAGGTAATCACCTTTCAGACGAAGAGTAGGAATCCCTACAACCAAAGCCACTGCCCCTGCAATCAACGCCCCTAACACCATAGCCGCAAAAAAAGCAGGATAAGTGGCAGATCTTGAGCCAATAATCGCAGCTGCATAAGCACCAATTGCCATGAAACCTGCATGTCCCAGAGAAAATTGACCTGAGAAGCCGACAATCAAATTCAACCCTACTGCTAAAATAATGTTAATGCCAATTTGCTGTAAGATTTGCAAGTAAAAATCATTCAAAACTCCAGCACTGACAAGGAGAGTCAGCAAACCGTAACCAGCAAGAAGGAGTACAAACCATAAAATATTTACTTTTACATTCTTTTTCATCGCTTACACCTTCTCTTTCACATTCTTACCAAGAATACCTGCAGGACGAACAAGCAAGATTAAGATTAAAATGCCATACACAATCGCATCACGGAAATCTGACATACCAAAAGCTGTCGCAAAGGTTTCTAATAGACCAATGACAAAGCCCCCCAGTGCTGCTCCGGGGATAATACCAATCCCACCAAGTACCGCAGCGACAAATGATTTCAACCCTGGTGTCATTCCCATCAAAGGCTCTAAAGAATTGTAATAAAGCGCGATGAGTACACCTGCTGCGCCTGCCAAAGCAGAACCTAAAGCAAAAGTGAAACTAATTGTACGATTGACATTGATTCCCATTAGCTGCGCTGCATCACTATCAACAGAAACTGCCCGCATGGCTTTTCCCATTTTGGTTTTTTGAACGATAACCTGCAGCAATACCATTAAAATCAAGGAAATAACCAAAATCATCAATTGGATATTGGTGAGACTAATAGGACCAAAATTATAACGAACCGTTTCAATCACTTGTGGGAACGAACGAGTATTGGCCCCCACAAAATAGACCATCACATATTCCAAGAAAAATGAAACACCAATCGCAGTAATCAAAGCTGCAATCCGAGTCGAATTTCTCAGTGGACGATACGCCAGAAACTCGACCAGCACACCTAAAGCTGCCGTCCCAATCATTGCCAAAATCAAGGCAAGGAAAAAGTTAAGATGAAGAGAATTTATCAAGAAATACCCCATAAAAGCACCCATCATGTAAATATCTCCATGAGCGAAGTTGATAAGCTTGATAATCCCATAAACCATGGTATAGCCGAGAGCGAGCAAAGCATAGACACTCCCCAGAATCAGACCATTAACAAGTTGTTGGAGCATGGCCACCACACTTTCTAATTATAGTATAGAAGAAAGAACTATGTGATTTTTCACATTTTCTTATCTATCGTGAAAAAAGAGCGAGTCAAGTCATTATTTCAAAAAAATTGATTTTTCTCACTCATCTATTCTAAGTTTGAACAAATGAGACCGTTAAACTTTTTAAGTCTCACTTCACAGTTGATTACTTTTCAACGGCTTAAAACATATCTAACAATCAATCACTAGGTATTACAAACCTTAATGAAACATATTTTTAAGACTAGGACTTTTGTCCCGCCTCTTTTCTTTTAGCCCGTATAAAGAGAAGTAACTATCTACGATGCTTACCATAAATAGTTACTCTTTTATACACTATAAAATATATTTTAAGCAATTTCTTGAGAAGGATTATGGCTTAACCGTTTCAGCTGCTGTGACCTTCCCATTGTTCATGGTCATCATAAAGGCTGTTTTAACAGTATTATGATTCTTGTCAAAGCTGGTATCACCTGTTACACCTTCAAAATTCTTTGTCTTAGCAAGATTGTCTTTGATGTCAACAGATGTTTTAGCACCCTTAGCAGCATTGGCAACAAGATAAACAGAGTCGTATGCTAGCGCTGCAAATGTTGAAGGTTCTTCATTGTTGTATTTCGCTTTGTAAGCTTCAAGGAATTTCTTTGCTTTATCTGAGACATCAACTGTTGAAGAGAAGCCTGAGATATAGTAGATATTTGAAGCTTTAGCTGGTGTTGCTTGTTGGACAAATTCTTCGCCATTAAAGCCGTCACCACCAACGATTGGCTTATCAATGCCCATACCACGCGCTTGGTTTACAATTTTACCAGCTTCTGTATAATATCCAGGTACGATAATGGCATCAAAATCTTTGCCTTTCATTTTGGTAAGAGCTGCTTGGAAGTCGGTATCACCAGCGACAAACTTTTCATCTGCAACAATCTCACCTTTGTAGGCATTACGGAAAGCTTTTGCAACACCTTTCGCATAGTCACTTGAGTTATCTGTATAAAGTACAACTTTTTTCGCTTTTAACGTTTCTGTAACATATTTAGAAATGATTTTCCCTTGGAAACTGTCTTGGAAAGTTCCGATGAATAAGTATTCTTGATTTTTCGTCAAACCGTCTTGTGTCGCACTAGGTGAAATCAAAGGCACACCTGCTTTTGTCGCATTAGGAACTGCCGCTGCTGTTGCACCAGAAGTTGCAGGGCCTACAACCGCATTTACTTTTGATTGGGTTACCAAGTTAGTCGTGACAGAAGCAGATTCTGCTGTTTCAGATTTATTATCCTTGTCGACAACTTCAAGTTTCTTGCCATCAATACCACCGGCTTTGTTGATTTCATCAACAGCCAGTTGGGCACCTTTTTGTTCGGCCGTTCCATAAGCTGCTGTTGCACCAGTTTCTTCAAAGTTGAATCCGATTTTAATAGTTTTATCAGCAACTTTTGTACCAGTTGCACTGGAGCCACCTGACTTTACTTCCCCACAAGCGGCAAGAAGGGCAACGCTTGCAAGGGCAACAAATGATAGAGCAAATTTTTTCTTCATATTCTTATCTCCTCGTTCCAAAATGATATGTTTAGAATATATCGAATTATCTGACAATTGTCAAGTGGTAAATGAGATTTTTTTATATGTTTACGTTTTCTTTATCTCTAAACAAGCTTCCAACAAAGTCTGTGTCCAATTCTTGAATGTGACAGATCCGTACTTGTTTGACATATTTTTCTTTAGATAACCTTTGCATCGTCTCTTCTACCTGCTCTGTCGGAACATACAACTGGAGGTAACGATGCTTTTTAGAATGGTAGACAATATCGCCAATAGTTTCTATTTTTTTCACATCTCGATTGTAATACAAATACACAATCAAACCTGTTCGTTCTTCTTTTTTAAACATGAATTTTCTTTCTAATTTATTTTTATCATTTATAAGTATATCAAAAAAATGCCCATCAGAGGACATTTTTCGTACAGTAATAAACAATGATTAGTTTAAATTATTATTTGCCATGATTTCATCAATGAAGCCATAATCCAAGGTTTCTTGAGCGCTCATCCAATAATCGCGTTCTGCGTCTTTATGTACTTGCTTGATGGTTTTCCCTGAATTATCCGCAAGGATCTTCTCCAAGTTATTCCGTGTTTTCAGCAAATGCTCAGCCGCAATCGCCATATCGGTTTGTTGCGTACCGCTACCAGTTCCGCCCATTGGCTGATGAATCAGGTATTCTGCATTCGGCAACATGAAGCGCTTGCCTTTAGCACCACTTGAAGCAATAATGGTTCCCATGGAAGCAGCCATCCCCATGACAATTGTTTGGACATCTGACTTGATGAAGTTCATGGTATCCACAATCGCTAGACCAGCCGATACAGAACCACCTGGCGTATTGATGTAAAGATAAATATCTTTAGTATTATCTTGTGCATCAAGGAAAAGCAATTGCGCAATAATAGAATTAGCCATATTGTCCTCAACAGGACCTGTCAGCATAATAATGCGATCTTTTAATAAGCGTGAGTAAATATCGTAGGAACGTTCCCCACGACTTGTTTGTTCAATAACTACAGGAATCATTGTATTCTCCTTTTCATCTGATATTTAATCTGACTAACAATTTTTAGTGAGATTTTTCAAATATGAGACTATTATAGTCTTTTGGTCAAAAAAGGTCAAACATAAAACTCATTATTTTGTACCGAAAAGACGATCTCCTGCATCTCCCAATCCTGGAACGATATAGCCGTTTTCATTCAAGTGATCATCAAGGGCCGCTGTAAAGATTTCTACGTCTGGGTGAGCTTCTTGTAAAGCTTTCACACCTTCTGGCGCTGAAACAAGGCAGACAAATTTAATATTGTGCGCACCGCGTTTTTTCAATGAATCAATGGCTAAAATAGCTGAACCACCTGTCGCTAACATTGGATCTACCACAAAGATTTGACGTTGGCTAATGTCTTCTGGTAACTTCACGAGGTACTCAACTGGTCTTAGGGTTTCTTCGTCGCGATACATACCAATATGTCCAACTTTAGCAGCTGGCACAAGGCTCAAAAGACCGTCCACCATACCGATACCTGCACGTAAGATTGGAACAATGGCTAATTTTTTACCAGCCAATTGTTTTTGAACCGTCTTTGTAATCGGCGTTTCAATTTCCACATCTTCTAATGGTAAGTCACGTAAAACTTCATAGCCCATCAGCATAGCAATTTCATTTACTAACTCACGAAAAGCCTTAGTAGAGGTATCCGTACGACGTAAGATAGACAATTTATGCTGAATGAGCGGATGTGCGATCACTTGAAATTTTTCCATGATTGGTTTTCCTTCTTTCAATTTATTCTTCTTATTATATCAAAAAAACATAAAAAAGGCTCGTGACAAACAAGCCTTTTCAAAGATTGTCAATTGCTTACAACCATTCATGGTATTTCTTAATATAAAGATGCTTCACAAACGTAATACTTGCCATATATAAAATCATGACAAGGATTAAGAATAAGAAATAAGTACCGTTTAATGGAGCCACTTTTAAAAGTGCTGCAAAAGGACCGTAGGGCAATAAGGTTACAAAGAACACGGCTGCTAGCGTTGTCATAACTACAGACAAAGCCGGTCTGCTTTGAATAAATGGCAGTTTAGGTGAGCGTAGCATGTAGATAACCATGGTTTGCGTCCACATGGACTCAATAAACCAGCCTGTTTGGAAAATAGTAATGAACTCGCTAGACATCCCATGATGGTAAACAGAACCTGTCATCATCGGTGCGATGATAAAGAACAAAATCAAAAAGGTCAAACAGTCAAAAATAGAACTAATCGGACCAATCCAAGCCATGAAGCGCGTAATGGATTTGGCACTCCAAATGCGAGGTTTTTGCAAAAATTCACGGTCGACATTGTCAAATGGCAAAGCGATACAAGAAATATCATAGACCAAATTCAACACAATCAAATGAATCGGTGCCATAGGCAAAAATGGTAGGAAAATACTTGAAATCAACAAGGAAAAGATATTCCCGAAGTTGGAACTGACTGTCATCTTGATATATTTGGTCATATTAGCATAGACTTTGCGACCTTCCACCAAGCCTTTTTCAAGCACCAACAAGTCCTTATCTAACAGGATAACATCAGCTGTTTCTTTAGCAATATCGACAGCTGTATCAACTGAAATCCCTACATCAGCTACTTTCATAGAAGGTGCATCATTGATGCCGTCTCCCATATAGCCAACCTTATGCCCATTTGCTTTCAGCTGCAAAATGATACGCGCTTTTTGGTCGGGAGATAATTTTGCAAAAACAGTTGTGGTTTCAACCACCTTGCTCAATTCGTCATCCGACATCGTTTCAATCACAGAGCCAAGTAGGATATGTTCTGCATCTAAGCCAACTTTTTCACAGACTGCTTCTGTGACTTTTTCATTGTCCCCTGTCAAAATTTTGGTGGCAACACCATATTCTGTTAAAGCCTTGATAGCAGGCGCTGCAGAAGGTTTTGGCGGGTCAAGGAAAGCAAGATAACCCGTCAAAATCATATCAGACTCATCTTCTACTGTGTATTCATAGTCAGCATCTAAGTCTGAGCGATAGCTAACCCCCAGCACGCGCAGACCTTGCTCATTTAACTGTGCTACTTCTGCTAAAATTTCTTGACGAATTTCCTCTGTCAAAGGAAGGATTTCCCCTTTGTCTTCGACATAATTTGAAATGGCTAACATTTCTTCCAAAGCACCTTTTGTTACCATGCTAACGACATTTTCATCATCTCGAACCAGCACACTCATGCGGCGGCGTTCAAAATCAAAAGGCAATTCATCAATTTTCTTAAAAGTTTGGTCCAAGTTCCGAACGATTTCATGCTTTTCAGCTTCTTTTTCTGTCCGATTGATAATAGCACGATCCATTAGGTTTTTTAGCCCTGTTTGATAATACGAATTAAGATATGCTCTGCGAAGAACAGCTAAATCAAGCTCTCCATGAATATCAAGCGGATATTCCAAAACGATCTCATCTTGTGTCAGCGTTCCTGTTTTATCCGTACAAAGAATATCAATCGCTCCCAAATCTTGAATAGCATTAAGTTTCTTGATAACAACTTTTTCTTTTGCCATAAGAATGGAACCCTTAGCCAAGCTCGCAGTGATGACCATAGGCAACATTTCTGGTGTTAAACCGACACCAACACTTAATGCAAATACACCAGCCTCCAGCCAATCTCCGTCTGTCAGACCATTGATAAGAAAGACAATGGGTACAAGTACCAACATGAGACGAATGAGCAACCATGAAATGCTGTTCATTTCCCGCTCAAATGAAGTTGGTTCATCATAAGTATTGAGCGTTTGCTCAATAGCACCCATCTTGGTATCATCTCCAACAACCAGAACAAGGGCAATGGCACGACCAGAAATCACATTGGTTCCCATAAAAGCAAGGGCTTCAGATTCAAGCAAGCTATCTGCCTCTTTTGCCTCACATTTATCCAGCGCCATTTTTTCAACAGCATCACTTTCGCCTGTCAAGCCTGACTGTTGCACGAAGAAGTCGCGCGAATCCAAGATTAGCACATCTGCTGGCAACATATCTCCTGCACTCAAGCGAATAATGTCTCCTACCACTAATTCTGTAATTGGAATTTCTTGCTCTTTTCCCTCACGAACGACTGTCACTGTATTGACAATCATACGTGAAAGATTGCTGGCTGCTTTGTCGCTCCGCAATTCTTGCACAAAGCGAATACTACCAGACAACAAAACAAGGACAACAATGATGATAAATGTCGTCGGATCTTCTTGCCCAGGCTTTGCCAGCCAAACATTGGTCACCAAGGATACCAATGCAATGAGTAAAAGAATAACGGTAAACGGGTTGATAATAGACTCATAAATTTTTTTAACAATTGAATCTTCTTGCCCTTTGGTCAATTCATTTTCACCGTATAGATCACGGTTTTCTTCTACTTGCTCTTCTGTCAGTCCTGCTCTGGAAGTGTTGAAAAAGGTCATCGTGTCCCCTACAGACATACGAAGAGCATCTGTTAATCTTTCTTTTGCTGTTTTCACTGATTTCTCCTCTATCTAAGACGCATCCAAGCAATAAAATAGCTGCACACAGCTTTTTGCTCAGATGTCGTTCATTTGCTAGAGTCGATTCCAAAGGGAGCATGAGGAATGCTCAGATATGGCAATCGACTGGTTTTCTGTTGACTCGGGTGATCATCATTTGGCATATTCCTCACTCCTTTCCCTTGCGGTTTTCCTTTTAAAAAATCAGTTCAAAACAATAAAATCCTACCATGAAAAAACATGGCAGGACTGTATGTCTTGTGTTACCGTTCAAGCTTTAACTCCATAGGGCGGTGAAATGACATTAGTCGAAACCTTAGCGATCTCAACTGCTAACCAACGCGTAGTGTCTCCACTACTTTGCGGTAGTCATCCGTATCCCTATGGTAGCCTCACCTACCGATTTTTCATACTAACTATACTCCACTTAAGAATGATTGTCAACCCCAAATGGCTGTTTCTGAAAATTTCTTTTCATTCTTATTGTGGCAAACAATGCACGATTCTCTTGCAAATCTCTTCTACTAAGGGTTTTGGTGTTGCAATATTTAATCTTGCATGCAACTCCCCCTCTTTTCCATAGTCACTTCCTCGATTGAGAATGACTTTGGCTTGGTCATGCAACAAAGTAAAAAGTTCATCATCTGTCAAACCATAGGCACTGAAATCAAGCCATATCAGATAGGTCCCTTGTGGTTTCATTACTTTTAAACGCGGAGCCTCTTTGGCAAAATACTCGACTGCAAATTGAATATTTTCTTCTAAAACAGCTTTTAGTGCCACTAACCAAGGTTTGCCATAACGATAGGCCGTTTCTGTCGCAATATAACCTAAACTTGACACTTCATGGTGGTTATTAACAAGTTGCTGGTGTTTAAACTGCGCACGTAATGAAGGATTTTCAATAACAGCATAGGAATTTTTAGTCCCTGCAATATTAAAGGTCTTGGTAGCACTAGACAGTATGATGGCAAATTCTTTAAAATCAGGTGAAATGGTATTAAAGGAAACATGCTCATGACCAAACAAGGTCAAATCTTGATGAATCTCATCTGATACCAAAATAACCTGGTGTTTTTGACAAAGATGACCGATTTTTTCCAAAACCTCCCTTTCCCAGACACGTCCTCCGGGATTGTGCGGATTGCAAAGAAGATACAATTTCACATTATTTTCGACAATCTCTTTTTCCAACTGCTCAAAGTCAATTTGAAACAAACCATTTTCTTCTTTGAGAGAATTAGATACCAATTTCCGATTGTTTAAGCGAACGCTACGAGCAAAAGGTGGATAAACAGGAGAATTGATTAAAACAGCGTCTCCCTCTTTGGTAAAGGCTTGAATCGCAAGAGAAATAGCTGGCACAACACCTTCTACAAAAACGATATCTTCCTTATCAAACGAATACCGATGTTCGCTCTTTTCCCAATCCAACACCGCTTGGAGCAGCTCATCACTCGCATAAGTATAGCCATAAACCAACTGCTCTGCATAGTCATGAATCGCATTTTTTACTTCCGGCATGACCTCAAAGTCCATATCTGCAATCCACGCCGGCAGTAATTGAGGGTCTGTCTCTGTCTCTTTCCACTTATAAGTGTGGTGAGATAAGCGATTCGGTGCTGTTTGAAAATTGTATTTGCTCATATTATACCTCCAAAGCAAATTTTAAATCTGTGATCAAGTCTTGGCTGTCTTCGATTCCAATGGACAATCGCAATAAGTCATCTGTTAAACCGTAGGATTTCCGCACGTCAGCTGGAATATCTGCGTGTGTCTGAGTCGCAGGATAGGTAATCAAACTTTCTACTCCCCCCAAGCTTTCTGCAAAGGTAAAGACTTTTAACGTATTTAGCAAATGTGGAATAACTGCTTCATTTTTGATTTTAAAGGAAATCATGCTGCCTTTTCCCGGATAGAGAACCTCTTTTACTGCTGGCGAATCTTTCAAGAAAGCTGCTACAGCTTGTGCGTTTTTTGTTGAACGTTCCATACGTAGAGACAAAGTTTTCAAACCTCGAAGCAAGAGATAACTATCAAATGGAGATAAGACAGCTCCTGTCGTATTGAGATTGTAGAATAGATTCTTATAAAGCTCTTTGTCACTCGTCATAAGAGCACCAGCCAGAACATCATTATGTCCTCCTAAGTACTTAGTTGCTGAATGTAGCACAAGATCCGCTCCATTTTCCAAAGGACGTTGATAGATTGGAGTATAAAATGTGTTATCTACAATAACCTTTGCACCTTTTGCATGAGCTTTTTCTGCAATAGCCGCAATATCAAACTCAAGCATTAACGGATTCGTCGGGGTTTCCAGATACACCACATCTATATCCTCTGTTAAAGCCGCAAGTAATTCTTCTTCTGTATTTGCATATGTAAAGTGAAAGCGCCCTTCTTGCTCCACTTGATGAAACCAGCGAAAAGAACCGCCATAAAGGTCACGAACTGCTAGAACCTTGCTTCCAACTGGAAAAACACTAAAAGCCAAAACAATGGCGCTCATTCCTGAGCTCGTAGCTAATGCATAATCCGCATACTCAATGGCTGCTAACGTCTTTTCCAAGCTGCTTCGCGTTGGGTTTTTCGTGCGCGTATAGTCATATCCAGTGGATTTTCCAAATTCTGGATGCTGATAGGTCGTTGAAAAATGCAAAGGAGTTGTCAATGCACCTGTTGCTTCATCTGTTTTAATACCAGCATGAGCTAAAAGAGTATCTAATTGTAATTTTTTATCCATAATAAGCTCCATAAGATCGAAATAGAATCAATCAACCTTTATTATTCTAAGTGATTCTATTGTAACATCTTACGAAAATACTGTATTTTGTTCTTTTCAAGATCTAGATATAGTTTTAAACTATACTGACTATTCAAAAAATTATAGAACTTGATTGCAAGAATAGCTATTTTCATTATAGCTTAATTTTTATAATTTTTCTACAACATTAAAAAGCCTTGCAGCCTTTTAATGAATATGAAATTTTTGACGTAAGGTTTGAGCTTTCTCACCAATAAAGCGGTCTAACAAACGGACTCGCAAAGCCATTGCTCCATAAATAGCGATGCCCAAGCCACCGATGATAACCAAATAAAGCATACTCGAAATGCGTCCACTTGGATGAAAAACAAAGCCAAGTACGACTTCCACAATGGCAATCAAAAGAGCCATAACTGCTGTTAAAATCCCAATCAACAAACTCCGTTTGAAGAGAATGGTTTGATTGAGTCCAGTTACTTGACGAATGTGTTGGTACATCAGAATGATTGGAACGATGAGTCCAATTGTCGTTGCCAAAAGCGGTCCATAGGCTCTAAACAGATAAATAAATGGAATTTGCAAAATGAGCTTAACAAGAACTCCATAACCAAAATAGATAATCGCTTTACGATTTTGGAACAGCGCTTGAATCATTGGCGATAAGACAGTATAGACGCCAAGAATAATCGTCTGTAACATAGCAAAAATGAAGAGCCCCAAGGCTAAACTATCTGGTTGTCCGTAGAAAATCGTGTACAATGGCCGCGCTACTAAGACAGAACCAATCGTTGCTGGTAAAAGAAACAGCAGTAACATACTCAAATTATCTTGAACCAAGCGCGCAGCCGCCTTTAAATCACCTTTGACATAGTTTTCTGTCAGCAAAGGAATCCCCACACCGCCGATCGAAGTTGCTACTGCAATCAAAATCATGGTAATCTTATTTGGATTGGCAGAGAAATAACTGAACATAACCACCAGCTGAGAATTGCTATAATTGGTGAACCATTTCATCGTATTGATAAATGTCATCTGGTCAATGATTTGGAAAAGCTGAATAGCAGAACCCGTGATGATAAAAGGAATGGCTTCACGAATCGTATCCACCAGCAAAGCACGGCTGTTGATTTCAGCACTATTAGCCGGTTTGTGTAAGATAGATGTCAAGAGATTGGTTTTCCAAAGAAAATAAACCAAAACCGCCATACTGGCAAACATACCGACAAAGGCTGCAAAAGTAGATTGGGTCACTGCAGCAACATAATCTTTAGAGCCCAATTTCATAATGAAGAATGTTGCAAGCAACATCCAAATCACACGAATGACCTGCTCAGCAATCTGGCTCATGGCATACGGTTTTAAATTATTAAAACCTTGGAAAAATCCACGAATAACACTCATGGCTGGAAATACTAGCACAGCCCACGACAAACTTTGCATGACCGGAATCAGCTCTTTCCCAACTCCTGATACACGCGCAAAGAACGGTGATAAGAGATACATGATCACTGCAAAAATGACTCCCAACAAGAGCATGAATTTCAAAAATTCACGAATGAGAGTAAAACTATGATCTTTTTGCTCAATTGTATTGTATTTAGCAACTTGCTTGGCGACTGCGACAGGTACACCTGCCGTGGAAATCAGAAGAAACCAAGCATAAATATTGTATCCCATGGTAAACAAACCATTGGCCTCTGCGCCATGCTTTCCCATCCAGATATACCAAGGAATGATATAAATTGCCCCTAAAAAACGGCTGATAAAATTACTAGCTGTCAGCCAAGCTGTCCCTAGAAGCATTTGCTTTTGTTGATTTGTTGTTTGTTGGTCCATACATAACCTCTAAAAATAGTCTCATCTTATTATAAACTTTTCCTTTCCGCTTGTAAAACTTCGCCATTAAGTTTACAATAGAAATATGATAACAATTGAAAACGCATTAAACATTTTAAAAAACGATTACAATTTCCGCGAGATTATCGACAAGGGACAATATTTTTATCATTATCGTAATCTTGTTTTTGAAAAAATCAGCTATGACAGTCGTGAAGTGGATGCTTCCACTCTTTTCTTTGTCAAGGGTGACAATTTTAAAAAAGAATTCTTGGAAAACGCAGTGACAGCAGGTCTACGGCTTTATATCAGTGAAATGGATTTTGAAGTGGGAATTCCTGCTCTCATAGTCAATGACGTAAAACAAGCCATGAGCCTTCTTGCCATGGAATTTTATGGCAATCCACAAGATAAACTCAAATTGCTCGCTTTTACAGGAACCAAAGGAAAGACCACTTCTGCTTATTTCGCCTATCATATCCTCCAGCAAAGTCATAAGCCAGCCCTCTTGTCTACTATGAACACGACGCTCGACGGAGAACATTTTTTCAAATCTGCTTTGACAACACCGGAAAGCTTGGATTTGTTCAAAATGATGGCGACAGCTGTTGAAAATGGACGGACTCATCTCATCATGGAAGTTTCCAGTCAGGCTTATCTGAAAAAGCGGGTTTATGGTTTGACCTTTGACGTTGGTGTTTTCCTTAATATCAGCCCTGATCATATCGGACCAATTGAACATCCGACATTTGAAGATTATTTTTATCATAAGCGACTCCTCATGGAAAATAGCCGAGCTGTTGTCGTTAATAGCGAAATGGACCATTTTGAAGTTTTGGCTGAGCAAGTTGCTTCCATGGAGCATGATTTCTACGGACAGCATTCAGACAATCAAATTCATCATTCGCAAGCCTTTTCTTTTGAAACAAGCGGAATCCTCACAGAAAAATTTGACATTCAGCTAATCGGACGTTTTAACCAAGAAAATGCACTTGCTGCTAGCCTTGCCTGTCTACGCTTAGGTGCCACTATTTCTGATATAAAAAAAGGCATTGCTGCTACGCGTGTCCCTGGACGTATGGAAGTGCTGACCCAACAAAATGGTGCCAAAGTGTTTGTGGATTACGCACACAATGGTGTCAGTCTCGCCAATCTCCTATCGGTTGTGCAAGAGCATCAAAAAGGTAGGATTGTTTTGGTGCTCGGTGCAACTGGAAATAAGGGCGAAAGTCGCCGCAAAGATTTTGGTCTACTAATCAATCAACATCCAGAATTAATGGTGATTTTAACCGCAGATGATCCAAATTACGAGGATCCAATTGCCATTGCCAAAGAAATTGCTTCTTACATATCCTTTGATGTTGATATGATTGCTGACCGCGAAGAAGCTATTAAAAAAGCCCTTGGCTTAACTAGTAAAAAAGGCGATGCTGTCATTCTAGCAGGCAAAGGCGCTGATTGCTACCAAATTATAAATGGTAAAAAAGCTAACTATCCAGGTGATTATGCGATTGCAGAAAAATATTTATAGAAACTAATAAAGGTCGAGACAAACGTTTTCGACCTTTAATTATTGAAGAAAAATTACAAATTTATACTAACAAATAGAGATGCACAATTCTTTAGAAATCAAAATCTTGCTTTATGATTTTATTTTCTCCAACTAATCAAAACATACATTAGACTTGATCCATACATATCCGCAAGAGCATGTACGAGGAAGAAAGGCAAGAGATTTTTAACCTTGTATTTGTAAAGGAAATAATAGAGAAGTCCAAAACCAACACCAATCGTCAGCGCCCAGAGCATCCCCTGATAGGTATGGAAAGAAACACGAATAATTGTCGAATAAAGAAGAACCCACCACTTATATTTATCTTTTACAGAGGTCAATAAACCTAAGAAGAAAAATTCTTCATAGAAGCCATTGAGCAAAGCATAGAGAATAGCCATAGGTGTCAAATCAATAAATTTGCGGAAAATTTCCGTCAGATCAATATATTTCCACAATTGCGGATCAAAATAATTATATTCTCCGCTAAGAGTCGTCACTGTATCCGCGAGAATCCCCATCACAGCAAAGATAAAGGGAACCCAAAAGAGTACCGACCACGATAGACGAATCGGCAACTGCTTAAAATCAAAACGGCGAAGTACTAAGTAGGCTATCGTCAAAGCTAACATAAGGAGCTGCCATTCTAGGTTGCTAACATAAGCTGCTCCGTCACTTGCTGTTTTACTAGCTGTACCTGTTACTGCTGCCGTAGTGGACGGTGACAAGCTCGCAAGATAAAGTTCCGTTGAGCGATAGATAAATTGTCCAAATAGCAGAGCTGTCACAATGACAATATCAAACCATTTCAAATACTTCAACGGCTGAGACGGACGAATTTTTTCTAAAAGATTCACGATACCTTCCTTTCATGCAACGAAACGATTTAGTGACTACCAAATCTTACTAAATTTAACTCTTATACCTATAAATTTATCAAAAAAATCTTAAAATTTTATTATTCTATAATTTATCTAATGCTTCCTTTACACGAAAGGTCAATGTTTCCTTATCAAAATCCAACTTTAATTCGTATTTTCTTGCTTCGTTAGGCACGATGTAGCCTAAAATCACTAGAGCATCTACAAAAATATCACGCCGTTTCTGCATCAGCTCAGTTTTTCGACCATATTTTAAGAGGAAGGTCGTCATATATTTTAGAGCATACTCAGGATTTACATCTCCTACCAAATCATAGAGTTTTTGTTGCTGATTGATCAATGGATATTGTTGTTTCAGCCTGTAAAAATAATTGGAAAGCGTCAACTGCTCTCTGAGAAAATCCGTTTTTTCTACTAAAATAGCTTGGTTTGTTTGATTGGTTAAATGCGTCTCAAAACGCATATTCAGCAATTCTTGATAAAGAGGACTGTCATCTCGCACAAAGACTTCCTGATCCAAAGACAAAGCCGTCACATTTTCCAACAGAGGAACGCTTTGATGATAGCGTTTATTTTTCCGAAGCACATAGCCTGCCTTGATATAATCCTCTATAGAGCGATCAATATTGGGAAAATTTGCAAACTCACGCTTTATCTCTCGCAAAGTAACATCGTCATGTTGATCTAAGTAATTTATCAATTCATGAAAAAAGGGCTGACGTGTCAAACGACTGGGATTGATTACTTTAATCATCTAATCTTCCTTTGTAAACTAATTTTTCGGATTGAGCCAATTGGCTAGGATTGGTTCCCGGCTGATGAAGAGGAACAGCTAGCCCCAATTCCTTGTAATACTGCTGCCAAAAAGGAGCAACTTCCTCATCTTCATCACCGAACTGCATAGCAATAGTTTCAAAAATGGGGAGGATTTCCGCAATATATTCAGAACAGTAAAAACCTGTCGTATTTGGATAAAAGCTATTATTATAAGGCTTGTAAAGGTGTTGTTCTGCTCTTTTCCAGACAGCTTTCACATCTATATCAGGGAAAACATAGACATCATAGCATTCATCGTCCTGTAAAAATACCTCTATCGGCTGCTTTATGACCCCTTGCTCACTTGTCGCATGGTACATCCAGCCGTCAAAAAAGATTGCCACATGGTTATACCGCCCAGTTGATTGCTGAATAGCTTCTGCCATATCAGATTGACTAGACACAAAAAGCAAATCCCCGTTTTGTAAATCTTGAGTTTTCATAGAACTATTGTATCAAAAAAGGAGCCGAAACTCCCTTTTTGTTCTATTCTTAAGCATTAAAACTTTCTGTTAATTGCGGAACGACTTGTTTCTTACGAGAAACAGCTCCAGCAAGGAAAGCGTGATTATTTTCAAGAACAAAGTTGAAAGCTGCTTCTACTTTGTCCATATTGCGACCGATTGCCAGGATTTCTGAGTTTGAATTGACAATGTCAGTAATCATTAAAACAAAGTCAGAATAACCATTGGCTGCGTTTGTTTTTTCAATAGCTGCTTCCAGTTCTGCTTGGCGTTCTAAAACTTCTGCAATATCAACTGTGTTGACCTGTGCCACACGAACTTGATTTCCGTTTAATTCAAATGTTTTAGCATCAATATCAATCAATTCTTCGGCAGATTTGCTTGCTAAGTTCGTTCCAGCTTTAAGCATAGCCAAACCGTATTTTTCCAAATCAACTCCTGCAAGCTCTGCCAACTCAGGTGCAATCACTTTATCACTCGGATGAGTGGTTGGTGATTTCAGAAGAAGCGTGTCTGAAATCAAACCTGAGAGCATCAAGCCTGCAAGTTCTTTTGGTACAGCTACACCAGATTCTTTAAACATACGATAAACGATAGAAGAAGCTGAACCAACAGGCTCCAAACGCATATAAAGTGGGCTGGCTGTTTCAAAATTCGCTACACGGTGATGATCCACAACGCCATACACTTCTACTTCTGCAATGTCAGAAATAGATTGTTGAAATTCATTATGGTCTGTTAAAATGACTTGCTCAACTCCTTCTGCTTTGGCAGATGTCACCACACGCGGTGCTTTTACACCAAAAGTATCCAAGACAAACGCTGTTTCTTCATTTGGAGTCCCAAGAGCCACTGCTTCTGTATCCAAGCCATAAGCTTCACGCGCAAGATAAGCAAAGGCCACAGCTGAGCCAATCGCATCTGAATCTGGATTTTGATGACCGAAAACTAAAATTTTAGACATGATCGTACCTCGTAAACTTTTTATATACTTTATTTTAGCACAATTTTAAGATTTTCACAAAGAGAGGAATAGAAAAGCACTTAATCGTCAGTTTTTCTATCTAACTTTTTGAGTGCTGATCAAAATCTCACTTCCTGCTTTTATTAACTATTATGTACGCGGTTCATATACTCGGTATAAGATTCTGTTTTCATGAGTTCTTTGGCATTTTTTACTCGGTCAGCAGTTGGTGGTTTAATACCTTCTAATGGATAAGGAATTCCTAATTCACGCCATTTAAATTCTCCCATTGTATGATAAGGTAGCACTTCAAATTTATCAACTGTTTTTAACGTTTTGACAAACTCACCTAATTCTTTTAAGTCGTCATCACGGTCTGTCAACGTTGGAACCAAAACATGGCGAATCCACATTGGAACACCTTTATCAGACAGATATTTTGCACATTCCAAAATATTCTTATTGGTGTGCCCTGTCACAAATTTATGCTGGGCATCATTGATTTCTTTAATATCCAGCAACACTAAATCTGTCACTTCAAGCAGGCGATCAAAAACTTTGAGATACTCTGGTGTATTACGGAACGGCATCGCACAAGTATCTAACGTACAATGAATTCCCAATTCTTTAGCTTTGGTAAAAAGTGCAATCACAAAATTAATCTGCAAAAGAGCTTCACCACCACTTACTGTAATCCCACCTTTTTTACCCCAAAAGCCACGATAACGAAGCGCTTCTTGCAAAACATCTTCAACCGTTCGCTCTCTTGAATTATTGGTTTCCATTGCCCATGTATCTGGATTGTGGCAATATTGGCAACGCATTTTACAACCCTGTAAAAAGACAATGAAACGGATACCAGGCCCATCAACAGCTCCAAAACTTTCAGTTGAATGGACCATACCTGTTACTTTTCCATAATCAATGACTTCTTTTTCCATCGTCTTATCCTCTTGAAAACGTTTTATAATACTATTATAACACTTCTTTTCTAGATAGAGGGACAATTTGTCTATTTTTTAGAAAATAATCTGTTTTTCAGTTTCATTTTCAATATTTTTCAAAAAAACGAGAGAATCTTAAAACTCTCTCGTTCATCTATTCCTTTTAATCCGTCACTTTCTTTCGCCAAAGGATGGTTGCGCTTAAGATGACAATCCCTACAACAGCGACTTCAGCGCCTGTTGTTCCTGTAGATGGTAAAATTCTCTTTTTAGTTGGTTTATCATCTTTATTTGGTGGCGTTGTACTATCATCGGAAGGAGGAGTTGATTGTGACTCATCCTTCTTACTGAAGTCAAGCTGTGCAATAACGGGATCATGATCTGACGCCCGACCGTGTTCTTCCATGAAAGAAGCATTAATGTGAACTGGTGAGAACACTGTTTTATCAGCAATATTTTTTGAAACAAAGATATTGTCTAAACTTTGATTGCTGCCACGGTAAAAATAAGAATAGCGGTCTGCTGCGTCGTGATTCAGCATCATATTGACTAATTCATTACCAGCCACTGCTTTGGCAGTTTCTGAAAATTCAAAGTCATTAAAGTCACCAGTTAAGACAAACTTCAAATTTGGATTTTGCTTCAAACCTTCTTTGACAAAAGCGTTCAACAACTTCCCTTGCTCAATCCGTTGTGCCAATGTATTTTGTACTGCAGGCTGCTTTGAGCCATAGACCGCATCGTCTCCGAGCTTGGATTTCAAATGATTGGCAATCACGACAATCCGTTCACCTTTAAATTCAAACTCTGCTGCTAAAGATTTTCTAACTTTTTCAAATACTGGATTAGTTGGGTCTATTCTGGCAGGATTTTTCACCAAATGACCGTCTTTGAAAGCAGCTGCTTCTGTGCTACTTCCTGCTTCACGCTCAACTAACTTCACTCGTTGAGGATTATACAAGTAAGCCACACGAATATTGGAACCGGGTTTTCCTCCGTCTGCACCATCAACAGGGGCTACTTCGACATACTTATACTCTTTGCCGCCTAATTGTTTAATCTTAGCGGCTAACTTTTCCCCGCTTTTAACACCACTTACTGTGCCGTCATTGACACTTCCGTTATTATCTTGAACTTCTATGAGTGTGATAATATCTGGACTATGGATTTCATTGATAAAGGATTTGGCAATTTTCTCCACTTTTGCGTCAGGTGTTTCGCCCGTTGCATTGTTCGCCGAGAAGTTTTCGATATTGTAAGAAGCAATCGTCAATTTATCTTCACTTGGGTAAAGTTTAGAAACCTCTCTTTGCAAACCACCGTCTTGCAAAGCTGGCAATTGGGTTGGCTCCAACTTAAAGACTTTACTGCGATAACTCACGACTCCAACAACATCTTCATTAAAGTAATCTTTGGCTTTGGCAACAAACTTATTTCCCACATAAACTGGAATGGTTGCCGTATTTTGCACATTCAGACGTAAATTGACGCCACCGATATTATTTAACGGTAATTCTTGATAGCCAGCAGGCAACAGGTAGATATCCCCGCGATATTGTGGTCCAAGCACATGAGGTTTTTTAACTGTTGTCAACATGCCTTCAAGACTTTCCCAATAGTCCAAGGCGTCATGCTCTGGATCGTAGACAGTCGGAGTATTGTCTACGATATCTTTTGGCATACGCTCTGAAATATTGACAGGAGCTGGCAATGCTGCTGTTCCGTCTTTTGTTACCTTTGAAGCTATCAATTGCGTGACAGTCAAACTATCAGCTGGTTTTTTAAATTGTTGCCCCGGACGGACGCTGAGCGACTCCATGTAGCCTTCTTTAACTTCACCTTCAATCGTCAATCGGTCTCCAACAGCTACTTTTTCCTTTGAAACTACATAGATAGCATCTGAAGTCTTTGCGTTCCCGTCAGCTTTTATGTCTTGTGCATAAAAGCCATATCGATCCGTTTTAGTGACGACTACATTTGACACGCGCACCTTTTTCCCATTATAAGGCGATTCATGCGCTTCGCCTTGAATTTGACCAATATTGGCTACCTCGGTAAATTCAGAAATAGTGGCTCTTGCTTCACTGCTTGAAGCTTCTGTCTTAGGTGTTTCTTCGCTTGTGCTACTTGGCTCATTCGCACTACTCGTACTGCTTGCTGAACTTTCAGAAGTTGTTTCTGATGATTGCGACTGAGTTGTCGAAGCAACAGAACTAGACTCTGAAGTCGTTGTTACAGAAGTTTCTGAACTTGAAGAGCTCGCCTCATTTGCCTGAACAATAGGACTTAGAACGCTACTAGCTAACAAAATAGCTGTCGCAAACAATACAGGCAATTGTTTTGAAGTTTTTTTCATATATTCTCCTTTACATCATAATTTAGAAATCAAATTTCCTTGAGATGTATTTCTACCGTAATTATTATAAATAAAACAAAAGGATAATGCAAGCGCTTTCTCTTGGGTTTTAAAAAATCGGCTGAACAATTCAGTCGATTTTAGGATTTATTGCTACATTTAGTGTTTATTTACAATAATTGCCAAACTTTCATAAGGTCTTAATGTTACAACTTCTGCTGTTTGAGTTTCTTCATAATTAGAAAGGAGCACTTCGCCATTTTGATACTCTGGTAAAATATCTATCGTAATCGGATCTGGATAGAAGTTATTGAGTACCAGAAGTTTTTCGTCACCTAATTGACGCTCGAAAGCATAAACTTGCTGACTGTCTTCATAAACTGGTCGATAGCTGCCTTCGGCAATGATAGGAAGCTCCTTGCGAAGGGCAATCAGTTTTTGATAGAAAGTGAAAATCGGGCCCTGCATCTCATTTTCAACATTGATTTCAGGATAAGATTTCCCAGCTTTGAGCCAAGGAGTGCCTGTCGTAAAGCCAGCATTTGCTGAATCACCCCACTGCATGGGAGTGCGAGAATTATCGCGAGATTTGGCCTGAATAATTGCAAAAGCTTCTTCTGGTGTTTTGCCTTGCTCCAGCAGCATCTGATAGGCATTGATAGACTCCACATCCACATAATCTGCCATAGAGTCATAGTCTGGATCCACCATGCCGATTTCTTCTCCCATATAAATATATGGCGTTCCGCGAGACAGATGAATGCTGGCCGCAAGCATAGTTGCTCCTTCATTGCGGAAATGCTGAACATCAACAAAACGATTTAAGGCACGTGGCTGGTCATGGTTGTTCCAAAATAGAGCACTCCAGCCATCATGGTCACTCATTTCCTTGCCCCACGTATGGAAAAGACGCTTGAGTTCCTCGAAATCAAATTTTTTCAAGCTCCATTTTTGACCATTTTCATAATCCACCTTTAAATGATGGAAATTGAAAGCCATAGACAATTCGTGACGTGCCGGATCTGTATAGAGAATGCAGTTTTCAATAGTAGTCGCACTCATTTCTCCGACAGTTATAAATGAGTCAGCCTGTCCGAAAGTCGCTTCATTCAGCATGTGCAGGTAGTCATGTACAATGGGCTTGTCCGTATAGGCAGGCTTACCATCATTTTCCGGACAGTTTTCCAACACCTCATCTTTTCCAATCAGATTGATGACATCAAAGCGAAAACCCTTGACACCCTTGTTCCGCCAAAAATTGACAACTTTGAAAAGTTCTTTGCGGACATGAGGATTGCGCCAGTTGAGATCAGCCTGCGTCACATCAAAGAGGTGCAGGTAATACTTGCCCGTTGTTCCAAAAGGCGCCCAGGCGCTGCCGCCAAACTTAGACAGCCAGTCTGTCGGCTCATCACGCAGAAAGAAAAAATCTTGGTAGTACGGATCGCCAGCTAAAGCTTTTTGAAACCATTCATGCTCGGTCGAGCAATGATTTAAGACCATATCCAGCATGAAGTCAATGCCGTATTCTTTCCCAACTTGGACCATCTCTTCAAAGTCAGACATCGTCCCAAAAAGAGGGTTGACAGCCGTATAATCTGAAATATCATAACCATTATCACGCTGCGGGCTGGGATAGAAAGGATTGAGCCAGACCATATCCACTCCTAATTCTTTGAGGTAAGGAATTTTCTCAATAACGCCTTGAAAATCTCCTAGCCCATTGCCAGTCGTGTCTTTAAATGATTTTGGATAAATTTGATAGACGACTTTTGTCTTATCTAATGCCATTTGTCTTCCTTTTCTATTTTCTAAAAGAAAGAGGCGGGGCTTGCGCTCCTCCCCTTTATCGTTACTTTTATTCTTTGCTACGAGCCTTTATGCCTCTTGTTAAGAGATTGCTGCTTGGATTTCCAGCAGTGAGACAAATGGATTACTGAGATAAATTTGTCCATTCGTTAGATAAAATCCTGCTCATCATAGCTCGTATCAAACATTTTACCCGATTCGAGTAACTGTCATCAGCTTATCTCCACGTCCAATAGTCCGCGGCAATGTTCCCTGTTCATCAGCCTGAAATTGCTCTTGATTTGTAATAATCACAGGTGTTTCAGTCACTAAGCCAGCTTCCTGAATAGCTGCTATATCAAAACTAACCAGTTTCTGACCTACGCTCACTCTGTCTCCTTGAGCTACATGAGCTTCAAAGCCTTTGCCATCGAGATTAACTGTGTCCATACCGATATGCATGAGTAATTCGACACCTTCATCTGACACGATTCCAACAGCATGATTGGTTGGGAAAAGCACTGATACCGTCCCGTTCACAGGGGCCACCAGTTCTCCCTCACTTGGAAGAATGACAACTCCTTGTCCCATCACGCCTTGAGCAAAGACAGGGTCGGTTGCTTGGCTTAATTCTTTGACTTCTCCAGCCAGTGGGCTAGCAATTTCTGCAAAATCTACTTTTGGAGCGGCTTCTTTTGCTTCGTCAATGGCTTCAATTTGCGGTGATTTGACACTTTCATCTTCTGTCTTTGTAAACATGCCTGTCTTGCGGAAGAAGAAAGTCAAAATCATCGGTACTGCAATAGCTACTAACATAATAAGGAAGAATGGAAGCATGTATTTAGCTTGGATAGATAAGATACCTGGAATTCCACCGATTCCGATAGCATTGGCTGTTACGTTAAAGGTTACGGATAAGAGACCTGCGATAGAAGAACCAATCATCCCTGCCACAAATGGGTAGACGTACTTCACGTTGACCCCGAAAAGGGCTGGTTCTGTAACACCTAGATAAGCAGAAATCGTTGCTGGCAGAGAAATCTGTGCTTCACGTTCATTATGACGGTTCATCAGATAGTAAGCAAATACAGCTGAACCTTGAGCGATATTGGACAAGGCAATCATTGGCCATAGCGCCGTGCCGCCTGTATCTGCAACCAGCTGTGTATCAATGGCATTGGTCATGTGGTGCAGACCAGTGATAACAAACGGAGCATAGAGGGCACCAAATATCGCACCAAAGAGCCATTTAACAGGACCAGTCAGACCAGCAAGCACCGCTGTTGACAGCCATTGTCCAAGTGTCCAACCAATTGGACCAAGGACTGTATGCGCTAGAATAAGTGCCGGAATCAAGGATAAGAATGGCACAAAAATCATGGACACAACTTCTGGAATGCGTTTGCGCCAGAAGATTTCAAGATAAGATAGCGACAATCCTGCAAGCAGAGCTGGAATAACTTGTGCTTGGTATCCAATTTTTCTAACTGTGAAGAAACCAAAATCCCATACCCAGTTTTTAGCAATTTCTGAAGCTGGCGTACCAGCTACTGCATAAGCGTTAAGTAACTGAGGAGACACCAGACAGATTCCCAAAACGATACCGAGGATTTGGCTGGTTCCCATTTTACGAGAAACAGACCAGACAATACCAACTGGCAAGAAGTGGAAAATCGCTTCACCCGGCAGCCACAAGAATGAGTTTACTCCGCTCCAGAACTGTGATACATCCACAATCGTATTGTAAATCGGAGTACCGTCTTTAGCAAACTGAGCAACACCGTCAACCATTTTTTGACCGAGTGCCTGAATCTGTACACCTTCCAGAATATTGCGGAAACCGAGAATCAGCCCCCCAACGATAATGGCTGGAATAATTGGAGTGAAAATTTCCGCCAGCATTGTCATGACACGTTGTACTGGATTCTGATTGCTTTTGGCAGCAGCTTTGGCTGCTTCTTTTGATACTCCTTCAATCCCTGAAACAGCTGTAAAATCATTGTAGAAAATCGGCACATCATTTCCGATAATGACTTGAAACTGCCCTGCATTTGTAAAAGTTCCCTTTACAGCTGGAATGGCTTCAATTGCTTTTACGTCTGCCTTCTTTTCATCTGCCAATACAAAGCGCATCCGAGTTGCACAATGGCTGACAGCTGAGACATTTTCCTTGCCGCCGATAGCCTCTAATAGGGTCTTGGCGTCTTTTTCAAATTTTCCCATTTTCTGTTTGGCTAGGCTTAACCTAACACTCTCCTTCTTTTTTTCATCATTGTACAATTGATTGATACATTTATTGTAAACGATACCAAAGATGTCTGCAAGATGTTTGTAGTAAAAAAGGCTCTTTTTTGGTAAAATTTATTTAGTTGTATGCTAAAAAGAAAACAAGTGAGGATATCATGAAAAAATATGAACAAATTTTTAAACTCTTAGAACAAGATATTCTAAACGAGAAATATCAGATAAATAATTATCTTCCTAGCGAACACGAACTTGTCCAGGCCTACAAGGTCAGCCGTGACACGATTCGTAAATCGCTTGATTTGCTTCAAAAAGCTGGTCTCATTCAAAAAATGAGAGGTCAAGGCTCTAAAGTCATCCAACAAGAACAGATTGACTTTCCCGTTTCCAACCTAACTAGTTACCAAGAACTTGTCCGGCAACATGGAATGAATTCTAAAACCAATGTCATCCAGTTAGAAAAAATTATAGTTGATAAAAAATTATCCAGTCTTACTGGTTTTCCTGAATACCGTCTGGTGTGGCGGATTATTCGCCAAAGGGTCGTTGACGGGATTGCCTCCGTCTTGGATATTGATTACCTTGATAAGAGTTTTGTCCCTTCTATTAGCCGTGAAATTGCAGAGCATTCAATTTATGCTTATTTAGAAGATGAACTGGGACTACACATTTCTTACGCCCAAAAAGAGATCACAATTGATCCAGCCACCAATCGCGATAAAATATTGATGAACATTGGAAATGACCACCATGTCGTCTCTGTCAAATCCAAAGTTTATCTTGCAGACGGACAGCAATTTCAGTTTACAGATAGTCGTCATAAACTCGAAAAATTCCGTTTCGTTGACTTTTCCAAACGGCAAAAATGATCATGACCCTTCACAAAATTCACTCTTCAATATTAAAAATAGCCAAAAAGGAAGAATGTCGTTGTCATCGATCTGCTTCCTTTATTTTTAATGTCATTCACATATTTATAAAAAGTAAAGTAAACTTATCAATTTTTGAAAAACGAAAGAAGCTGAGATCATTTCTCAACTTCTTCCTCTTCTTCTACTATTTCAGAAACTTCTACTTTGAGCTTTGTCACACGTCCATTTTTTACCTTATCATTGGTTAAAATGAGCTTTTTGTCCTGACTTTCCACTTCATAACTCAAACGCTCTTTCACGTCGGGTATCGAGCCTACGCCCGTCAAATAATAGCCCGCAATAGTGTCAACGTCATCACTCTCCAGTTCAACTTCAAAATACTCGTTAAAGTCATTTAAACTCATGGTTCCAAGGACAAAGTAAGTATGGTCAGAAACCTGATACACCTCTACTTCAGCCTTGTCTGTTTCATCATCTATCTCACCGACAATTTCTTCCAGTAGGTCTTCCAGCGTTACCAGACCAGACATACCACCATATTCATCTAACAATATCGCCATTTGATTTTGCGTATTCCGCAACTCTGTCAGCAAATCATCCACGAAAATCGTTTCTGGCACAAAGAGCGGTTCCTGCAAAATTTTTCGTAGTACAATATTATCAAAACCATTAGTAAACGCCTCATTTAACAGACGTTTGGTGTGAATAAGTCCAATAACATTATCCTTGTCATCATCATAGACTGGGATTCGTGAGAAATTCTGCCTCAAAATACTTTCGATAATTTCCTTGGTATCATCATTGATGTCCACCATAAACGCATCGGTACGCGGCACCATTACCTCACGCGCCACCATCTCATCTAGTGAAAAAATCCCCTGCAGCATTTCAATTTCATCTGCATCCAATGTTTCTTCACTATTGGTCAGCATATACTCAATCTCATCACGTGTCATTTTCTCATCTGCATCATCAAAAGTCATGGGAGTGATTCGACTGAGCAGATTGGTAGAGGCTGTTAGAAGCCAAACAAAGGGACTGACAATTTTTCCCAAGAAAATGATAACTGGCGCTGTACGAACTGCTAAGGAATCCTTGAGATTCAGAGCGATTCTCTTTGGATACAATTCACCAAAAACAATCGAAATATAAGTCAAAATAGCAACAGATAAAAAGCTTGCAATGGCTCTTGCAGTCTCGGAATTTCCCATCCAAGAAGCAATTTCCTGACCGAGTGTATTGGCCAAACTAGCCCCTGACAAAATCGTAATCAAAGTAATCCCAACTTGAATAGTGGATAAAAAGTGATTAGGATTTTCCAAGACTTTTAACAAGCGAATATATTTTGCATCGCCTTCTTCAGCCTTTTGCTCTACACGAGCGCGGTTTAAAGATACCATCGCCATCTCTGCTGCTGAAAAAAAGGCGTTTAATAGTGTTAAAATTAGTAATAGTAAAGCTTGCAGTAACAAGGTCTGACTGCTAGGGTCTTCCATGAATATTCTCTCCTCATATATAAGTAATCTTAATTATAGCATACTTTTTGACTTCTTGCACAAGGAGTGTTAAAAAGAAAAATTTGGAGGGAAATTACAAAGAAAATGATTTATTAAGATTCTAGATTTTGCAGAACTGTTTCCAAGCGTGAAATTGCATCAACAGGAAGTGCCGTTTTAGGGTATTTTTGATTAAAGGCAAGCAAGAAGTTCAGCCGTACTTGCATTCTTTCTCTAAGTAATTGTTTGTAGCGAGCATCAAAATTCGGAATCGGATACCCTTCACATTCCATGTATTCAAAACCCTCCAATGGCCCAAATGGTTTAAATTCTGCTTCTTCATCAACAATTTTTTCAATAATATTCAAGCTAACTTCTTTTGAAATTCCCTTGCCCATATAAAATCCAGTATTGATGATATAGCAGTCGACACCAGATTCAAAGAGACTACGGAATTTCCGATAATCTTCCACCAAGGGATACACTCTAAATGGATTGGCATAAGGTTCAATCACCAAATCATCATGCTTGCCAATCACATTTTCAGCATTGGAACGCTTAGTCATCAAGGTACAACCCATCGTAGAAGCCATCAGCGGATCATTGATTTTAACTAAAGGCGGGAGAGAATCGTCTTTCATAATCCAGAAAATAGCTTGGATAGACTCATCAATTCGATCGACCCGATTTGGTGTTGCAAAGCGAGACTTGACTGTCCGACCATTTCCATTTCGAATGTCCTCTGTCACTAATTTTTTTAATCCATTGTCATCCAGTGTCACACCACAATTCTGAACTGTTACAAAAAAGTCCTGCTCCCTATGCCCAATGGGATAGTCATTTGTTTTATCAAAATAGGACGGTTCCAAAGCAATGGAAGACCCATCTTTGACAGAAATAATAAAGGCATCATCATGCAAAACCTTAATATCATATTTTCCATTATGTTTTGCATGTGTCAGCGTGGATTTTCCTGAGCCAGATAACCCAAAGAAGGAGGCTACATAGTCTTTCTTTTCAGCCTCTTCTTGTTTAAAGATTTTCAAACCACCGTGACAAGCTACATATCCATTTCTAGCAGCGGTTGCCCAAGCTAAGGTTAAAGTCGCTTTTTTCAACTCACCAAAGTAATTTAAGCCCAAAATAATGACACAATTGTGCTGAGTATCAAAATAAACCAACCCTTCAGGATAATCTGGATGCTTCCATTTGGGGTCAAAAAAGACAAATATATCATTTTCATCGTACTTTTTAGAAACTCTCAAACGATTTTTAAACTCTTCATCCAAAATTTGAAAGTTTAAAAGCCAAGAATACAGGTTGTTAATTTCATCTTCAGGAACCATAAGATGAGCACAAGCCATGAAGGCTTCATCAAGCCCTACAACTGCATCTGCCTTATAAAATTTTCGATGATGAGCTTGATAAATTGCACTGCGTACTATTGAAAGCAGCTTTTCATCTTCCTCACTGTCCCTACCAAAAATCCGTCGAGCTTTAGCCGTTCGACCAACGACTGCTCCAGAATTCGTTAATAAAACGCGGGCATAAGAAGGCAAGCCCAATTCCTTTGTATGAATGACAGGCATATCTAAGACAACTGTCCCAGCAGCTGCGGAAGCCAATTGATAAGCTTCTTCCACTGTTTTTATTGCAACAACTTGATTTTCATAAAAAGCTGTTTCAATTATTGCCTTCAAAGGAGAGAAATAAGAAGAATTTTTTCTTATTTCCTGCGGAGAATATTTACGACGTGTTACCATAAGTGTACCTCCTCTATCTTATTAGTTCTATTTTAGCATAATAATTTTATTCTATCGACTTAATAGCGAAATAGTTGTTAGTAGCTTATATAATAAGGATTTCGAGAGATAATATACACTAAATAATACAGTCATAAACGAAAATAAACGTAGTCAAAACGTAGCCAGTCTTGCCCGCATAGTTGAGAAAGTGATAAGTCTAAATAGGCTTTATTTTTTTGCACCAAAAAAGCCCCTAGGATTTCTCCTAAGAGCTTAGTTTGTCTTATTTCACTCTATAAGTTACGCCTGCATAGATGAGGTCGCTTGACAATCCATTGAGTGCTTGGATACTTTCTACTGTTGTACCATATTGAGCAGCCATGCCAGAAAGGGTGTCTCCCCATTGCGCCGTATGATAAGACACATTTTGAGGAGCTGATTGTCCTTGCCCTGAAACTTTCAAAACTTGTCCTACATAGATGTAATTCGGGTTGATAATTCCATTAAGGGCTGCTAACTGTTGATAAGTCGTGCCGTATTGAGCGGCAATCCCAGAGAGCGTATCTCCCGGCTGTACTGTGTATGAGCCGGACTGTTGAACGGTTGGAGATGGTGCAGGTTGACTATTAGTAGTAGAGATAATCTCTGCATTTTTCTTATAAATCCAAGAGTTAATACCAGTCAATAACACCTTATCACCGCTCACCTCTGCTACTTGATAAGACCGACCTTTAACCCAATCAGGAATCCCTTCTCCTGTCGCCCAGTTGGTAGCCGAGAAATTAACCTTGACTGTGTCGCCGACTTTAATATCGCTTTTCGATGTGTTATCAGCTTTTTCGCCCTCTTTAATCGCTGGCGTTTGTGTTTTAGGTGTATTCTTACGACCATAACCGTTATCTGTGATACCAGTCAAATCCACGTTACCGTCAAGTCCGCCTGCAATGTAAGTTGAGGTGAATTGGAATATTGCAATTCCTGGGAGTGACGGGAAAAAGTTATAATTTGGTGATGGCGTCACATTGTAATCTGGATAAGCTCCAATCCACAAAGAATTTGGAAATTCGGCTAAAATCCGATTATAATCAACGTGATCAAGTGTGTAAGGCTTGTAGGAGTAGTACATAGGCGTGTAACCCGCCGCCTTAATCATACGCATCCCATGCAAAATTGCGTTTGTGTTGGCTTCTTTGTCAGCGCTCGCTCCGCTCTCATAGTCCAGAGCTACAATTGACCCTTTCGGTGTTTGTACCTGCGGCAAGAAGGTTTTAAGCACTTGCTCACCCAAAGCAGCATTGCCGCCCACCTCGTACCAAACATAAGTATGAGCACGTTTACCCTGTGCGATAGCACTTGCCACTTGTGTTTCGTAAGTTGACTGTCCGTACATACCATAGGCATTGATACCGCCAATTTGGATAATAGCAAACTTGTCATGCCCGTATCCAAAGATACCACTTGTCCCTTGATAGACAGACCAGTCCACGCCTTGGTCTCCTACTGCTGCTTGCGCAACAGTAGGAAGCATAAA
Source organism: Streptococcus sp. HF-2466 (assembly GCF_015594645.1). NCBI lineage: Bacteria > Bacillati > Bacillota > Bacilli > Lactobacillales > Streptococcaceae > Streptococcus > Streptococcus sp. HF-2466. The sequence continues at coordinate 2,919 of NZ_JADNQU010000015.1, read as the reverse complement.
GCCAAGTACGATTGTAACAAGAGCTAAAAGCTGCTTCATTTTATTTTTCTGTGTCATCCGCTGTGTCTCCTTTTTTATTTTTAAAAGCTAATTCGTAATAACCGATGGCAGACAAGCCAGCAATTAGCCCGCCCCAACCATACGCAGCATAATCACCATGTGCAATTGTTGCGGCGTACGCAAGACCTACAATAATCCCCAAACCGAGAGCTAACGTAGATACTTGCTTTCCGTTTAGATTGAATTGCGTCTTAACGACATTTACAATCGCTGAAATAATCGGGGCAATAATGCCCGCTGTGATTAAAATTTGTTGCATCTTATTTCTCCTTCTCAATTTTGCTTTCGAGCTTATCAATTTGCTCGTCAAGATAGTTTGTTCTTTCTTCCAAGCGATAGGTTCGCTCTACTACACTATTGTGCTTTTCCACTTTCTTTTCTAATTCCTGAATCCGAAAAGTAGTTATCTTAGCACTAGTAATAATCCCGCCAAATGTTCCGATTAAGGAAGCACTAATTGTCACGACCGCATTTATGACGTCTGGTGCCATACACTACTCCTTCTTAGCAGGGGCATCCCAGATTGGTTCACCCGCTTCGTCAAATTTCATGATATAAAATGCTTTATCAAACATATTTGTAAAGCGGAAAGTCGTAATTGAATTGTTATATCGGTCAAACGCCCAAACAAGCGGTACTTCCACCAATTTACGTTTGCCGCCCACAATTGCGGGGCGTTTTTGTGTTTCTTTGTAAATGTAGTAGTCATCCGTATCATTTTTAAAACGAATAAACTCACCGTTTTCGTCCATATATCTAAGAGCTGTCTGCAAATCAAACGGCTCTGTAATTGTTTCAACATCAAGTAATTCTGCCATATTTTTTCTCCTTTTATTTTTTAATAAGTCCAAATGATTTGGCCGAGGTATGGGATACCTCTTTCTGCGCCTATAATATGTAAATCTCCGCCAACGTTTAATTGAGCTGTTCGATCTTTGTTTCTATCCAAACTCCACGCTTGGACAGGAAACATTTTATTGCTAGGCACGTATTCCTTTGGTATATCTACTAAATGATAAGTACCATCACGGTCAAATTGTAAGTTAAAATCGACCAACACAAGACTGCCTTGCACTTTCCAGCGCACTTTGTTGTTGACCTCGGATTGTTTCCAGTCTGTGTAATTGTTGGCTCTTAAATATAACTCTGCAAATTGACAATCAATAACTAAAGCATCTCTCTCGTCTTCTAACTTTCCAAAATAAATTGTTCCGGAATTACTTCGTATAGAAGGATAAACGCCATTTGCAAGTATCAGTCTTATGTCATGTTCAGAATCGACATTTGCAAAAAGAAGTTGCCCAGAATTTAACCAAACCAGCGGCATTATTGTCGGTTTGACATCGCTCTTCTTATTTCTGCCTGGCCGACCATTTGTTATAACCCCACTATCGGTCAAGAGCGTGCTAGTATCATATGTCACATCTTTGATGATACCCCAAACATCACGAGTGTTTGTTCGTACCCAATGCTTGCGCAAATCAATAAAGCCAGCACTCACTTCGCCTAAATTAGAACTCAAAGCACTCAACTCTTTAACATTTAGTTTATCCGCTGTAATCGCACCATTTACAATCATGTCTGCTTTAACCCTAAGCAGCTTAGCGATAATTTCCACCCATTCCGGATGTTGCGCAATCATACTAGCCAAAGTCTGCCCGTTCACTATTTTCTCAGAGCTAGAGACCAAGCCATTCTCGTCAATTTTGAGTTGGTTCTTCTTGACGGTGTTATTGCTTAACTCTTGTACTGACTGCGTGATTTGGTTTGCTCGTTGGTCAAACGTAGTCTGTGAGACTTTACTGCCAACCTCTTGCTTAACTGCCGCAAGTTGTCCGTCCACGCCTTGCTTGTACTCGGCGAGCTTGGTGTCGGTATAATTCTTGCTATCCTCGACTGCTGGCGCCCAGCTTGACGGGATTATATTTGATAATGTGAGCAATGGCTCTGCTATCTTGTAGTGTCCGTTTTGCGTTGTATATAAATAAAAAAAATCCGCGCCTTCAAAATTGGCGTCATTGTCAAATGTGTGCAGAAATTCAACGATGTGCCATTTGTTTCGGGGTAAGTCTCCCAAGTCTTTAAAAACATAAGCTCTATTTTTAGGGTGGTTTTTTAATACAAGTGTTAAGCCTGCATTTATAGTAACGTCAGAAAAAATGTAAATAGGCATTCTGACAGCGATTGTGTCGCCTTTCTTAAATGCAAGCGTTAGCGCATTTAAGGTAATACCCTTCCACACGTCTTTGTTTTGACCAGTCACAGTGACCTCAATTGAGTTATGACTGTTATAGTCATTTTGATTGAGTTTTAACGTAGCACCATTTACATTATTAACGTCCGCAAGCGTCTCGAATTCTGTATTTAAGAGTAAGTTACTAGTTCCTGTCCGCAACTCCTCAAATCGTTGATTGATACCCTTGACATCTTCCGTATACTGGCTTTTGCCAACGTAACTTTCAGCTGTTTTAATTCGTTCCGCTGCAATCTGCTTAGCTGTCTCTTCTCGGCTGTATCTTTCCAGCTCTTCTCTACGCTTACCATCGTCAGCCACATAGGACTTGACAGCTACCATGTCTGTTTTCAGACCTTCTGCAGTTCTTTCAAACGTGGTCTTAGCGACAGTGATTTGTTCGTCAATATCTTCTGGCGCTGGGCTCCAATCAGTCTTTATAGTGCCTTGCTCGACTTTGACTTCCCAAACTTTTTTTCGAGCGTCTTTATGATAAGTATTCACTCGCAAATGATAAGTACCTGTCGGTTTATTCCAAGTAAAGACTGTTCCTGTCGTCCCTGTATTGCTATTAGACACAATCTGATAATTCGTAATGGTCTTATCCATCAACCAGAGTACGACAT
>NZ_JADNQU010000014.1:0-38330 GCF_015594645.1 Streptococcus sp. HF-2466 | reverse complement strand
AATCAGATATTCGATCCCTGACTGATTGAGGTTAAACTGTTTTGATAATGACTTGAGAGTTGCGCCGCTTTTTCGCAAGTAATAGATTTGAACCTTGTCTTCATAACTTAATTTCATAAAAATAACACCCCAAAAGTTAGAGTTTTCTTGTCTAACTTTTGGGGTGCAGTTCAAAATGATTCGTCTTTTTCTATGGGTGATTGACTTAGCAAACATAGTTGTTTGTTTTAGAATCTTTGATTGTATATTGTAAATATGGTTTACAATTCATGTAAAGTATTATTTACCAAAGCTGTTAAAATTTTCTGAGGCGAATCTGAGATAAAATCTGCCTCATTGTCAGTTAATTCTTTCTTGTTTCCAAATCCCCACAGAACTCCTAAAGTAGCAATTCCGACTGATTTTCCACCAATTATATCAAATTTTGTATCCCCAACAATGATAGATTGTTCAAGATTAGCATGAGAATTATTTAAAGCACGAGTTATAACATCTGCTTTATGATAAGAATTTGGAAGAGAGCCGAAGATACCATTGAAATGTTTATCAATTTCTAGGTATTGTGCCATTTTATGGGCCATTGGTTCATTTTTACTAGTGGTAATATAGACATGGTAATCCGAATGTTCTAATTCTAACAACAGTTCTTTTATACCCTTGTAAAGTTGAGCTTCAAAAACACCGTTATTTTTATAGTATTCTCTAAAGAAAGCAATAGCTTGATTGACATTGGTCTCTGGCACTACAGAAGCGAAACTAACTTCTAAAGGTGGTCCAATGAAAGTATCCAGCTCTTTGCTATCAGGGGCTTTGATATTTAGTGAAGTGAATGCGTATTGGAAAGCATTCTTGATTCCTACAGAACTGTCAACAAGTGTTCCATCTAAGTCGAAAAAAATATATTTAAAATTTTGCATAGTCTAAATTCATGTTTACAGGGCTGTAAACTTTTTCCTTTTGTGTAGAAAGTTATTCTCCAAAAATTTCTTTGGATAATCTACGACCAGTAGGTGTAGCTGCCAATCCACCTTCAGCAGTCTCACGAAAGGCAGTCGGCATACTTGCTCCAACTTGATACATAGCGTCAACTACTTCGTCAACGGGAATTTTTGATTCAATACCTGCTAAAGCTATATCAGCGGCAATGAAAGCGTAGCTAGCTCCCATAGCATTTCGTTTGACACAGGGAACTTCTACTAGACCTGCAACGGGGTCACAGATTAATCCAAGCATATTCTTAATCACAAAACAAATTGCTTGGCTGGCTTGAAATGGGGTACCACCTGCTGCTAAAACAAGAGCTGCTGCACTCATGGCTGACGCTGATCCAACTTCTGCTTGACAGCCACCTTCAGCTCCTGAAATAGAAGCATTATTAGCGATGACTAGACCGAAAGCTCCAGCTGTTAATAAAAAGTCTAGTTGTTGTTTTTCAGTAAGATTTAATTTTTCGATAGCAGATGTAAGGACAGCGGGTAAACAACCAGCACTTCCTGCTGTTGGTGTTGCACAGACCAACCCCATTTTAGCATTGTATTCATTGACAGCAATAGCATTTTTTGCTGCCGTTAAGACAGTATAGTCCGAAAGAGCTTTTCCTGATTGAATATATTTGTGGAGTTTGGCTGCATCGCCACCTGTTAAACCACTCCGAGATTTACTTTCATCTAATCCCATAACGACAGAAGCTTTCATAACTTCTAGATTTCTAGTCATCAAGCGTAAGACTTCATCTCGTTCACGACCTGTCAGTTCGTATTCAGTAGCAATCATCAGTTCGGCAACACTACCCTGAAAGTCTAAATCTGCTTGCTCCACTAATTCTTTGATTGAATAAAACATAAACTCTCCTATTTAAAGAAATTGACATTATGAAGTTTAGGAATTTTCTTGATTTCCTCAATAGCTCCTTCACAGCTGCGACTGTCAATTTCAATGATCATAATAGCTTTTTCACCTGCTTTTTCTCTTGTGACATTCATCTGTGCGATATTGATGTTATAACGAGAAAGTGCTTCAGTAACATGAGCAATCATTCCAGGAACATCCTGATGGACGATAATAATTGTCGGGGTATTCATGCTGAGCGAAACAGAAAAACCATTTAATTCAGTCACTTGAATATTTCCACCACCAATGGAAATACCAGTAACACTAATCGCTTTTTGCTCATTTTTAATGGTGATTTTAGCTGTATTTGGGTGTGGAGCATTGCTATCTTTTTGAATCGTCCAGACAATTTTAATCCCTCTTTTATGGGCAATTTCTAGGCTATTGGGAATATCAGGGTTATCTGTATCCATTCCGAGAATCCCAGCTACAAGAGCCAAGTCCGTACCATGTCCACGATAAGTTTTCGCAAAAGAATTAAATAGTTGGAATTCAACTTCTGTTGGCTCGTCATCAAAAATTGATGAAACAATTTTTCCAATACGAACAGCACCTGCTGTATGACTACTAGATGGACCAATCATAACAGGACCAATAATATCAAAAACAGATTGAAATTTTAGTGAGTTCATCGTAACTCCTTATAAATTCATTATCTTCATTATATCAAAGTTCAGTATATTTTTCTGCCTTTTTAGCTAATAAAATGAATGTGACGTAAATTCTAAACTTCCTTTGAGGTCACTTTTCTTATAGTAACCTTAAAGCAAATAAATATAGGGTGGATTTTAGTCTCTCTTCAATTTGTTTGTAATATTTTTAATGAAAGGAAAAAACAATAGTAATAATTAAGGTATATGATAGTTCTATCACAGAAAAGGAGAATCTAAATGATTTTGAATTTAAAGAATACAAACAAAAAAACTAAAGTAAGTTTAATAAGCTTAGCAGCAACAGCGCTGTTCTTTCTTCCTACACTTGCAAACGCAGATAGTTATACAGTAAAATCTGGAGATACTCTTTCAGCTATTGCTGCATCACATAATACAACAGTTGATAAAATTGCTCAGAAAAATAAGATTAGCAATATTCATCTGATTAGTGTTGGGCAAGTATTGGAGTTAGATGACACAGCTACAAGCCCTACAACTGCGGAGTCAAGTAATTCTGCAACTACCACATCTGGTCTGAGTAATGAAGATGCAGCTGCAAAAGAATGGATTGCGCAAAAAGAATCAAGTGGCAGTTATACAGCCCAAAATGGACAATATTATGGTCGTTACCAATTGAGTTTATCATATTTAAATGGTGACTTGTCAGCAGAGAATCAAGAAAAAGTAGCAGACGCTTATGTAGCGGGTCGTTATGGTTCTTGGTCAGCTGCTAAGACTTTCTGGTTAGCAAATGGCTGGTATTGATGAATACAAAAGATGATTGAGGTTGGGACAAAATGTCTCAATCTTTTTATGATAGCAAGGCTTTAATATAGTAGTTTACGGCTAAAAGCACCATTTTCAGATTATAGATAGAGGCTGCAAAGTTGCTCACTAGATTCGCCCTTTTGTTAGAATTTCTATTGATTCATTCACTGATTTAATAGTTTATCCACTGAATTTTTGGTTTACAGTAGTGTAAAGTTAGTGCTATCTGGTTATTGAAATTTGTCCTTAAGGTTATTTCGTGTTATAATAAACCTTGCTCTAAGCGACCTTCAATCGTTGAAAGCAAAACACGACCTTCAATCGTGAAATAACGAAAAGATGGGAGAACACGATGAGTGATCATTCTAAAACACGTGTCGTTGTCGGAATGAGTGGCGGTGTGGATTCGTCAGTTACGGCTCTTTTGTTAAAGGAGCAGGGCTATGACGTGATCGGCATTTTCATGAAAAATTGGGACGACACAGACGAAAATGGGGTCTGTACAGCTACAGAGGACTATAAAGACGTAGCAGCTGTGGCCGATCAGATTGGAATTCCTTACTACTCTGTCAACTTTGAAAAAGAGTATTGGGATCGCGTTTTTGAATATTTCTTAGCTGAATATCGAGCTGGTAGAACCCCGAATCCAGATGTCATGTGCAACAAAGAAATTAAGTTTAAAGCTTTTTTGGACTATGCTATGACATTGGGAGCGGACTATGTGGCAACAGGTCACTATGCGCGTGTAAAGCGCGATGAAGACGGAATTGTTCATATGCTGCGAGGAGTGGATAATGGCAAAGATCAGACTTATTTCCTTAGTCAGTTATCACAAGAGCAGCTGCAAAAAACGATGTTTCCGTTGGGATATTTAGAAAAGTCTGAAGTTCGAGCTATTGCAGAGAAAGCAGGATTGGCTACTGCTAAGAAAAAAGATTCAACCGGCATCTGCTTTATTGGTGAGAAAAACTTTAAAGAATTTCTGGGAAATTATTTACCAGCTCAACCTGGTCACATGATGACAGTTGATGGTCGAGATATGGGTGAGCATGCTGGTTTGATGTATTATACAATTGGTCAGCGTGGTGGCCTTGGCATTGGTGGTCAGCATGGAGGAGATAATGAACCTTGGTTTGTAGTGGGTAAGGATCTTAGTCAAAATATTCTTTATGTTGGTCAAGGTTTTTATCATGACAACTTGATGTCAACGAGTCTTGACGCTAGCCAATTACATTTTACAAGAGAAATGCCAGCTGAGTTTACTATGGAATGTACAGCTAAGTTTCGTTATCGTCAGCCAGATTCTAAGGTTACAGTAACTGTAAAGGGTGACAAGGCAATTGTCAACTTTGCAGAACCTCAACGTGCTATTACACCTGGACAAGCCGTTGTATTTTATGATGAAGAAGAGTGTCTTGGTGGTGGCTTGATTGACAATGCCTATAAAGATGGTAAGCTTCAACAGTATATTTAGATTGACATTTTTTAGCAATCTGCTAAAATGGATATAGCAATAACTATGATGGTCAAAGCTCATGGATGTTGCAGGCTTTTTGTCCTGCACTTCTAGAGGTTTGACTTTTTTGGTGAAAAAATAAGGAAAGAAAAGATGACACACAATTTTACTGAAAGTTATGATATTGTCGTAATTGGTGCTGGGCATGCAGGTGTTGAGGCTTCGTTAGCAGCCAGTCGAATGGGCTGTAAAGTCCTACTTGCGACAATCAATATTGAAATGCTAGCTTTTATGCCTTGTAATCCTTCTATTGGAGGATCTGCCAAGGGAATCGTTGTACGTGAAGTGGATGCTCTAGGTGGAGAGATGGCTAAGAATATAGATAAAACTTATATTCAAATGAAGATGCTCAATACTGGGAAAGGTCCAGCAGTTCGTGCTCTTCGTGCGCAAGCAGATAAGGAACTTTATTCTAAAGAAATGCGCAAGACGGTTCAACATCAAGAGAATCTCACTTTGCGTCAAACTATTATAGATGAGATTCTAGTTGAGAACGGGAAAGTCGTTGGTGTGAAAACAGCCACGCACCAAGAGTTTGCTGCAAAGGCAGTTGTCGTAACAACCGGTACAGCTCTGCGTGGAGAAATTATTATTGGAGATTTGAAGTATTCTTCTGGTCCTAATCATAGTTTAGCTGCAATTAACTTAGCAGACAATTTACGTGACTTAGGGTTTGAAATTGGGCGTTTTAAAACAGGGACTCCTCCGCGTGTGAAAGCCTCTTCTATTAATTATGAAGAGACGGATATTCAGCCTGGAGACGAAAAAGCGAACCACTTTTCCTATACTTCTCATGATGAGGATTATCTTAAAGATCAGATTCCTTGCTGGCTAACTTATACTAATGGAAGAAGTCATGAAATTATTCAAAACAACCTTTACCGTGCACCAATGTTTTCAGGAATGGTGAAAGGTGTAGGACCACGTTACTGCCCGTCAATTGAAGACAAAATTGTTCGTTTTGCAGATAAAGAGCGCCACCAACTTTTCTTGGAGCCAGAAGGTCGAGATACGGAAGAAGTTTATATTCAGGGGTTGTCAACGAGTTTGCCAGAAGATGTTCAAAAAGACTTAGTGCATTCTATTAAGGGACTTGAAAATGCTGAATTGATGCGAACTGGCTATGCGATTGAATATGATATGATTATGCCACATCAGCTTCGCGCTACTCTAGAAACTAAGAAAATCTCAGGTTTGTTTACAGCTGGGCAAACGAATGGGACATCTGGTTATGAAGAAGCAGCGGGACAGGGCATTATCGCAGGAATCAATGCAGCTCTGAAAGTTCAAGGAAAGCCAGAACTGATTTTGAAACGCAGTGATGGTTACATTGGGGTCATGATTGATGACTTGGTCACCAAGGGAACGGTGGAGCCGTATCGTCTTTTGACAAGCCGTGCTGAATATCGTCTCATTTTACGACACGACAATGCGGATATGCGATTGACTGAAATTGGACGCAGGGTAGGATTGGTTGATGATGAGCGCTGGCTGCGTTTTGAAATTAAGAAGAATCAATATGAAACTGAAATGAAGCGCTTGAGCACTATTAAATTAAAGCCAATTAAAGAAACGAATGAAATAGTTGAAAAATTAGGCTTTAAACCATTGACAGACGCAGTTACAGCGAAAGAATTTTTGCGTCGGCCAGAAGTTTCATATCAAGATGTTGTCAAGTTTGTCGGTTCAGCAGCTGAAGATTTAGATGAAAAGATAATCGAATTGATTGAGACTGAAGTCAAATATGAAGGCTATATTTCTAAGGCGTTGGATCAGGTTGAGAAGATGAAACGAATGGAAGAAAAACGGATACCAGCAAACATTGACTGGGATGATATTGATTCAATTGCGACAGAAGCTCGTCAGAAATTCAAGAAAATAAACCCAGAAACAATTGGTCAAGCTAGTCGGATTTCAGGTGTCAATCCAGCAGATATTTCGATTTTGATGGTTTATTTGGAAGGTAAATCACGAAGTATCTCAAAAAATCAAGAAAAAGCAAAAAAATAAATGATGAAGATGCTTGTTCACATTTCTGAGCAAGTGTTTTTTCGTCAATAATACTTGACAAAGCTGTAAACTACCAGAGAAATAAAGCTAATTTAATGGGAAAATTAGGTATTCTGTTTTGTAAAGTGAGCAAAGAGATGCAGGAAGATTTAATTTTTTCTAATATTTGACAGTATTATTTGGCTTGTTTTAATAAGGGAAAACTCGCTTTTTTAGAGCTTTTGTGGTAAAATGGCGGTTAAGAGGTTTGTGATGAAAAAATTTCGTTTTATTCCAATTCATTTTGTAATCATGGGCGTTATTTCCTTTGGAATTTTAGCTATTTTATTACGAGTTTTTGGTAGCAGCATTCTGATGTTGTCTGCGCTTTTTTTGGTGCTTGCTCTTTTGATTTTTCTATTGATTTACCAACAAAAAAGTTATGAAATTGATGAAGTGGAACAAATCCAGTATGTGAATGATCAAGCAGAAAATAGTTTGGCATCATTGCTTGAAAGAATGCCGGTTGGTGTTGTAAAAGTTGATCAAACATCTGGAAATGTAGAATGGTTTAATCCTTACGCAGAGTTGATTCTTACCAATGAAGACGGTGAATTTGATGTGGACTTGTTGCAAAAAATTACCAAAACACCATCTGAGGGTGCTGGATCGTATGCAACAATTGGGGATACAAAATATTCGGTCTACTTAGATCATGCTTCAAGTGTGTTTTACTTTTTTGATGCTTCTAGTGAGTATGAGGCTACTTCAGAATTAGTAACGACAAGGCCAGTTATTGGTATTATTTCAGTCGATAATTATGATGATTTAGAGGATGTTGTCTCAGATTCAGATATTAGCCACATTAATAGCTTTATCGCAAATTTTGTCTCTGAATTTGCAGAAAAATATGCCATGTTTTCTCGTCGTGTGGGAATGGATCGTTTCTATATTTTTACGGATTACACGGTGCTAGATCGGTTAATGCAAAATAAGTTTGCAGTTATTGATCAGTTTAGGGAAGAAGCTAAAAAGCGGGAAATTCCTCTCACATTGAGTATGGGCTTCTCTTATGGTGATAGTAATCATGAGCAGATTGGTAAAGTGGCTCTCTTAAACTTGAATCTTGCTGAAGTTCGTGGTGGTGATCAGGCTGTTGTCAAAGAAAATGATGAGTCAAAGAATCCTGTTTACTTTGGTGGTGGCTCAGCTGCATCGGTGAAACGAACACGTACTCGCACGCGAGCTATGATGACCGCTATTTCGGATAAGATTAAAAGTGTGGACCAAGTTTTTGTAGTTGGACACAAAAATTTGGATATGGATGCGCTTGGTTCTGCTGTGGGAATGCAAGTATTTGCTAGTAATATTATTGATCAGACCTATGCTGTTTATGATCCTCATCAAATGGCTGCGGATATTGAGCGAGCAGTTCGCAGGCTGCAGGATGAAGGAGAGACCAATCTTCTTTCGGTTGCTGATGCGATGACAATGGTGACCAATCGTTCTCTGTTGATTATGGTGGATCATTCAAAAACAGCTCTGACCTTATCAAAAGAGTTTTATGATTTGTTTAACCAAATTATCGTCATTGATCACCACAGAAGAGATCAAGATTTTCCGGAAAATGCTGTTATCACTTATATCGAAAGTGGAGCAAGTAGTGCCTGTGAATTGGTAACAGAGTTGATTCAATTCCAAAATTCTAAGACAAAACGCTTGAGTAAAATGCAGGCTAGTGTGTTGATGGCTGGGATTATGCTGGATACGAAGAAGTTTTCTTCTCGTGTAACCAGTCGGACATTTGATGTGGCGAGCTATTTACGCACGCGCGGAAGTGATAGTGTGGCTATTCAAGATATTTCAGCAACGGATTTTGATGAATATCGTGAAGTGAATGAGTTGATTTTGAATGGTAAGAAAATTTTGCCGAATGTACTCGTTGCGACAGGTGTAGAAGAAAAATGCTATGATACAGTTGTTATCAGTAAAGCAGCAGATGCCATGTTAGCTATGTCAGGGATTGAAGCTAGTTTTGTTGTTAGTAAAAATAAGCAAAACAGTGTTTCGATATCTGCTCGTAGCCGTAGTAAAATCAATGTCCAACGTATCATGGAAGAACTGGGCGGCGGCGGTCATTTTAATTTGGCAGCAGCGCAAATTCCTGACCAGACAATTGCTCAGGTGGTTCATAGCTTAAATGAAATTATTGTTCGTGAAGTACTAAAAGATAAGGAGTTAGAAGAATGAAAGTAATCTTTTTAGCAGATGTAAAAGGTAAAGGAAAAAAAGGTGAAATTAAAGAAGTGTCTACTGGTTATGCACAGAATTTTCTGATTAAGAAAAATCTTGCCAAAGAGGCGACTGCAGCAGCTATCGGCGAGCTTCGCGGAAAACAAAAATCAGAAGAAAAAGCGCATGCAGAAATGTTAGCTGAAGCACAAGCTATTAAGGAAAAGCTGGAAGCAGAAAATACAATTGTTGAATTTACTGAAAAAGTAGGACCAGATGGACGGACTTTTGGTTCTGTTACCAGTAAAAAAATTTCTGAAGAGTTGCAGAAGCAATTTGGAATTAAGCTTGATAAACGATTGATTCAAGTCAAGAGTCCTATTCGCTCTGTTGGTTTGATTGATGTGCCAGTGAAAATTTATCAAGATGTGACGAGTGTGATTAACCTACGTGTAAAAGAAGGTTAATTGAAGAATATTTTTTGAGAGAGGAGGTCTTATGGCAGATATTGATGAATTGCGAGCACAACCGCAGGATATTTTAGCAGAGCAATCTGTTTTAGGTGCGATTTTTATTGATGAAAGTAAGCTAGTTTTTGTTCGTGAATATATCGAGCCAACTGACTTCTTTAAATATGCTAATCGGTTAATTTTTAAAGCGATGATTGACTTGTCAGATCGAGGCGATGCCATTGATGCGACAACTGTTCGTAATATTTTAGACAGTCAGGGTGATTTGCAAAATATCGGTGGCTTGTCTTACTTGGTTGAAGTGGTCAACTCAGTACCGACTTCTGCCAATGCTGAATATTATGCTAAGATTGTAGCAGAAAAAGCTGTTTTGCGCCGGTTGATTTCGCGACTGACAGATTCTATCAATCTAGCTTATGATGGCTCTAGTCCTGCAGATGAAATCATTGCTGGGGCTGAAAAAGCGTTGATTGATGTTAGTGAAAATGCTAGTCGAAGCGGCTTTAAAAATATTAAAGAGATTTTGAATCTTAACTTTGGCAGCTTGGAAACGCGGTCTCAGCAAACTTCTGATATTACAGGGATTGCGACAGGTTATCAAGACTTAGATCACATGACTACGGGTTTGCATGAAGAAGAGTTAATCATCGTGGCAGCTCGTCCAGCGGTTGGTAAAACAGCTTTTGCTCTCAATATTGCTCAAAATATTGGAACAAAGCTAGATAAAACAGTCGCTATCTTTTCTTTAGAAATGGGGGCAGAAAGCCTAGTAGACCGAATGCTGGCAGCAGAGGGGTTAATTGAATCGCATTCAATCCGTACAGGGCAATTGACGGAGGAAGAATGGAGCAAGTATGCAATTGCACAAGGAAATCTAGCAGAAGCTAGTATTTACATTGACGATACGCCAGGAATTCGGATTACAGAAATTCGTTCGCGTGCTCGAAAATTAGCGCAAGAAACAGGAAATCTTGGATTAATCTTGATTGACTACTTGCAGTTGATTACAGGGACTGGTCGAGAGAATCGTCAGCAAGAAGTATCTGAAATCTCTCGTCAATTAAAGATTTTGGCAAAAGAGTTGAAAGTGCCAGTCATTGCGCTGAGCCAATTGTCACGGAGTGTGGAACAGCGTCAGGACAAACGACCTGTTTTGTCAGACATTCGTGAGTCGGGTTCTATTGAGCAGGATGCAGATATTGTTGCATTTTTATATCGAGATGATTACTATGAACGCGGCGGTGAAGAACCTGAAGGGCTTCCAAACAACAAGGTTGAAGTGATTATCGAAAAGAACCGTAGCGGTGCGCGTGGTACGGTAGAATTGATTTTCCAAAAAGAATACAATAAGTTTTCAAGTATTTCCAAGAGAGAGGAATAAATAATGAGTGATGCATTTACAGATGTTGCAAAAATGAGAAAAATCAAAGAAGAAATCAAAGCCCATGAGGGCAAAATGGTAGAAATGACTCTTGAAAATGGCCGTAAACGTCAAAAAAATAAGCAAGGGCGCTTGATTGAAGTTTATCCTTCTTTGTTTATCGTTGAATATACAAGTAATGGAGGTCAACCAGGTGAGATTGAAAACACTTATGTCGAATCTTATACTTATTCAGATATTCTAACAGAGAAAAATCTCATTCGTTATTTGGATTAAGAATAAATAGATTTTAATGGCGAAAAACTGCTTTGATTGATGTGGCTGGAGTGAAAAATGATTAAAAATCTAGTTTTTGATTTTGGCAATGTTTTAATTGAATGGAATTCTGCTAAGATTTTAGCTGCTTTTGTAAAAGAAGAAGACCGTAAGCGCGTCAAGGCTGCTATTTTTGATTCGGGACTTTGGGCTCAGACAGATACTGGACAATTAACTTTGGAAGCAGCCATTCAGGCGGCTCAAACATTGCTAGATAGTTCTTACTCTGCTACTGTTGAGGCTATTTTTAGTCATTGGTATGAGACAGTGGATGTTTATCATCAGCTACAAGAGAAAATTTTTGAATGGGCTCAGCTGGGGTATGGCATTTATATTTTATCCACTACAAGTGAGATATTTTATGCAGTTGAAAATGCAGGTTTATTACCGATGACGAAAGTTTTGACTGGGAAAATCCTTTCTTACGAAGTAGGGTGTGCAAAGCCAGATAAAAGCATCTATCAAAAGTTACTAACTCAATATGCATTGCACGCTAATCAATGTGTATTTATAGATGATTTACAGATAAATTTAGATGCTGCTAAAAGTCTAGGATTTGAAACTATTTTAGCAACATCTGAACAGCAAAATATAATTGCGATAGAGGAATTGTTGAAGAAGAAAGGTTATTTTCATAGAAAGAAATAATCTGGGAAAATCCGTCTTTACAGATAGGATTTTTTTTGATATAATGGATTTTGTGTGAAATAGCAGCAGGAGGGCATGAAGCTCGTCAACAGAATATTAGCTATAAAAGTAGCCTTGGCTGTTTAGGCGAAAATGTTCTGCACGAATCAGGGCTTTCTAAGTGACTATTTCCTCAAATTATTATTTTTACAGGAGGACATGTTTATGTCACGTTATACAGGACCATCTTGGAAACAAGCTCGTCGTTTGGGTCTTTCACTTACAGGTACAGGTAAAGAATTGGCACGTCGTAACTACGTACCAGGTCAACATGGACCAAACAACCGTAGTAAATTGTCAGAATACGGTTTGCAATTGGCTGAAAAACAAAAACTTCGCTTCACTTATGGTGTAGGTGAAAAACAATTCCGTAACTTGTTCGTACAAGCAACTAAAATCAAAGGTGGAATCCTTGGTTTTAACTTCATGCTTCTTTTGGAACGTCGTTTGGATAATGTTGTTTATCGTCTTGGACTTGCAACAACTCGTCGTCAAGCTCGTCAATTCGTAAACCACGGTCATATCCTTGTTGATGGAAAACGTGTAGATATTCCTAGCTACCGTGTATCTGTTGGTCAAGTGATTTCAGTTCGTGAAAAATCACTTAAAGTACCTGCAATTCTTGAAGCGGTTGAAGCAACTCTTGGACGTCCAGCATTTGTATCATTTGATGCTGAAAAATTAGAAGGTTCATTGACTCGCTTGCCAGAGCGCGACGAAATCAACCCAGAAATCAACGAAGCGCTTGTCGTTGAATACTATAACAAACAACTTTAATCGATGGATTATCAGAGGTTGGGAATCTTCCCAGCTTCTTTTTTTGTTGTAAAGATTACGAAGAAAAGCCCTAGAGAGCTTGTGGGTGCTACTAGGGCAAGGTATAAGAAATATTCTAATCCAACATTTTTAAAAGAAAATCTGCCATTTGCTCAGGGCTTTCTTTTTTCCCTCTAGCAATCCACATTTGACAAACTCCAAAAAAGGCGTTTGTCAGGTAAACATGGCTGTATTCTTTCTCCACTTGACTTAGTAGTTTACTACTAAAGCGCTCTTGTAGGTCTTCAGCCAGCATGATTTGGAATTTATGGCGTAAAAATGTTTGAATTTCTTTTGTTCCGTTTTCTGTTAACAAAACAGAAAGGAGGGATTCGCGTGTGAGAAAATCAAAAACTTCTATAATCGCGCTACGCTTGTCTTGAGCATACTTCTCAAAAATGTATTCTAACTTATGAAAAAGTTTTTGCTGATAATGCTCAATCATGTCATATTTATCTTTGTAATGCGTGTAAAAACTACTGCGACTAATGCCGGCAGTCTTGGTCAACTTGACAGTGCTAATCTGGTCGAATGATTCGTGTTCCAGTAGCTCTACCATCGCATTTTCAATAATCATTTTTGTTTTTTGGCGCTTGTTACTTTCTGCCATATTAGTTTTCCTCTTTTGAACAAATTTATACAACGTGTCTAAAATTGAAGTTTTTCTCTTGTGAAAAAATGTAGAAACTGTATAATCTATTATATCAAATATTTAGACAATGTGTATAAAAACATTTCAAAAATTAAAATTTTTATACAGAGTGTCTAAGATAGAGGAGAAAAAATGTTCAAAGAATGGAAAGCAATTTTCAAAAAACCAATTTTTGTGATTGTCATGATTGGTGTTTCCTTGATTCCTGCTCTTTATAATGTGATCTTTTTGAGCTCCATGTGGAATCCTTATGATAAAGTTTCAGAATTGCCAGTAGCGGTTGTGAATAAAGACCAACATGCGACATTTAACAACAACACCTTATCTGTTGGTGATGATATGGTGAAAAGTCTTAAAAAGAATGATGCTTTAGATTTTCATTTTGTATCTGAAGCAAAGGCAAAGAAAGGTTTGGAGAAGGGTGATTATTATATGATTATCACGCTTCCAAGTGATTTATCCCAAAAGGCAGCTAGTATTCTGGATAATAAACCACAAAAGATGCAGATTGATTATCAAACGTCTAGCGGGCACAGCTTTATTGCCAGCAAGATGAGTGATTCGGCTATGACGCGGCTTCAACAAACTGTCGCTAACAATGTGACAAATACATACACGACGTCTCTCTTCAAGAGTATGAATAGCTTGAGGAAAGGCATGACAACAGCTGCTTCTGGTAGTGGGCAACTCGCTTCTGGCGGTCAACAATTAAAAGACGGTAGTCAAACTTTGACAGATAATTTGAATACTTTATCTAGCTCTAGCATGACGTTTGCAGACGGCGCTAATACATTGACGACAGGTTTGGGAACCTATACGCTTGGGGTGCGTCAGCTGTCAGACGGAATTGGTACGCTATCGACACGCCTTTCAGCTTATACGTCAGGTGTCGGTCAATTGGCTTCTGGGACAGATACGCTTTCAAAAGGTCTGACAGACTATACAAATGCTGTTGGTCAATTGGCTTCTGGCTCAGATACATTATCAAAAGGACTGATAGGGTATACAAGTGCTGTTGGTCAATTGGCTGACGGTTCAGGGCAATTATCAGATGGCTTAACTACCTATACCAATAGTGTGGTAAATCTTGCAGGTGGCGCAAATCAATTAAACGGTCAATCGCAAAACTTATTAGCTGGTGTTAATCAATTGAGTGCTTCTAATGGAGAAATTCAAAAATTATCAAGCGGTGCGCATCAATTAGCTACGGGTCTGAATACGTTAATGATAACTGTTCAACAATCTGGCATGACTGCTGAACAAGTTCAAAAGCTACAGGATTTGCAAGCAGGTTTAACTGCTGTGCAAACTGCTCTTTCAACTGGATCAGACTTGTCAGCCGCTAAAGCAAGCATGACGACTGCTTTAAGCGATATGGAAACGGCTGCGAACACGCTTGCCAATAGTGCGACGACAGACAAGACTACGATTGCAACTAACGTGGCTGCTACAGCTGCTTATCAAAAGTTAAGTGCTAGTGAGCAGGCAGAAATCAATGCTGCGATTTCGCAAACTCCAAGTCAAACTGCTACGACTGCGGCAAGTCTATTGACAAATATTCAAGCGCTCAAGACGCAAGTGGCGAACTTGCCAGAGCAATCTTCTAATCAACAAAACATCGCTGTTATCGAACAAGCAAAAGGTGCGCTTTCAAATCTCCAAGTGAGTGCACAACAGTCCCAAGCAAGCATTCTCGCAGCTTTGCAACAATCAACTGCGGGTGCTAATCAAGTAGCAGCAGGTATTGAACAATTGCAAACGAGCTTAGCAACGGGTGCTGGTCGATTAGCAAAAGGTGTAACCGACTACACCAATGGGGTTGCTCAGATTACGGCAGGAGCTAATACCTTATCTGGCAATAGCGACCAATTGACATCTGGTATGGCGAAAATCAGTTCAGGTTCTAAGACCTTGGCTGGTAAGAATAGTCAATTGACATCTGGTATGGCAAAAATCAGTTCAGGTTCTAAGACCTTGGCTGGCAAAAACAGTCAATTGACGTCTGGTATGGCAAAAATCAATTCTGGAGCTAATCAATTGGCGGCTAATAATGGTCAAATTGACGCTGGTTTAGCAAAATTAGCAGACGGCGCTAGTCAATTAGTGAACAACTCTGCAGCTCTTGTGTCAGGGGCAGGCAAACTATCTGATGGTGCTGGTCAAATTGCGAATGGTTCTACGAAGCTGGCAGACGGCAGTTCAACTATCACGTCTAATCTGGGGACACTTGTGTCGGGTGTGGACAGCTTAACAGCAGGTTTGACAGATGCCAAAAATCAATTATCTATGGTGACAACCAATAAAGCCAATGCTAAAGCTCTCGCAAATCCATTAACAACGAAGAAAATAGATAAAGATCATGTTGGTAAAAATGGTATCGGTATGGCTCCATACATGATTTCTGTGGCACTTTTTGTAGCAGCGATTTCAACCAATATCATTTTTAACACGTTGCCTTCTGGTAAGAAACCTCAGACACGTATGGAATGGCTGAAAGCACGTATTCAGGTCAATGGCGTTATTTCTCTCTTGGCAGGTTTATTGGTATATGGTGCAGTGCACATGATTGGCTTGACTGCCAATCATGAATGGGCGACGCTTGGAATCATTCTTTTAACAAGCATGTGCTTCATGGCAGTGGTGACGGCTCTGGTAACGTGGGACACTAAGCTTGGTGCTTTCACTTCCTTGATTTTGTTATTGTTGCAACTAGCCTCTAGTGCGGGGACTTACCCACTTCCGTTGACGGATAAGATTTTTCAAAATATCAATCCTTGGTTGCCAATGAGTTACTCTGTTTCGGCTTTGCGTCAAACAATTTCGATAACAGGGCAAGTCGGTGGACAAGTTGCCTTCATGACAGTTGTTCTGCTGCTCTTTGTCGGTCTTGGTTTCTTGGTCTACAATCCGAATAAAAAAGAATTAGTCTAATCTAAAAGCTCTTGTATCTTGAATACAGGAGCTTCTTTTTTAAATTAAACCAAAGTGAGCAAGGGCGTGTGGAATGCCATTTTCATCATTAGAGCGCGTGATGAAAGTGGCTGCTTCTTTGACGGCTGTTTGGCTATTGCCCATTGCAATGGGATAATCTACTGTTTCAAACATGGTCAGGTCATTGAGTCCGTCTCCGAATGCGTAAGTCGGTGCTTCGTCTGCCAGCAAGGTCAGCAGGTGCTGAATCCCAGAGCCTTTGTTACAGCCGTGCGGCGTGATGTCTATCGAGTAGGGGCTGTTACGGAAAAAGTGCAGTTCAGGGATTTCTGTCTGATACTGGGTGTCTTTTTCTGGCTCCTCACTAAAAATGAGCAACATCTGACAAGGCTGGTTTTGATAAATGGTCGGACCGACTTGGGGCAGGTCTTGATGAAAATAGCGGAAATTCCGCTGAACGGTCAGACTGAGCGCTGTCACACGCATTTCTCCTTGCGAATAAAAACCGAGGTCATGTTCATTTTCCTTTGCCAGTTGCAGGAGCTTGAGAATGCTGTTTTGTGCAATTCGTCCTTCAAACAGGAATTGCTTTTTATGGAGGATTTCCATGCCATTTAGCAAGATAGCGGAATGAATCCCAGCGTCTTCCAGAACCGTCCCCATTTCTCCGCGCCCGCGCCCCGTACAGATAATAGGCAGAAAGCCGTTGGCTCGTAGTTGAGCAATGGCTGTTTTGTTGTCTGCTGGGACTTGTCCTTGGCTATCAACCAAGGTGCCGTCAATATCAAAAAATACAAATCCGTTGTAAGTCATTTGCTTCTCTGTCTCCTTTAAGGTGCTGAAGTTCCACGTGAAACATGAGAAGAAGGGGAAGTACGATGCTGTTTGACCTCTTCTTTCAAGTTTTCGAGCAAGGTCGTTTCTTCTGTCAGCTCAAGTAACTGGAGACCTTTCTGGATAAGGTCGTCATCTCCTTGGCAAATACCCAGGCGAACCTGGGCAAAGCCGAGCTTGTCGTATCGTTTTGTTTGCTTGGCGAGCGGTAAGATCATCTCGGTGATACGCTGGCAATCGTCAAGGCGATTGTTGTAAAGGTAGATGGTCGAAAGGTTGGCTAAAATGGAGAATTGTGTACTGTGAATTTCTTTGTAATGCTTATACTTGTTGAGACTGGCTAAGATTTTTTCCGTTATATTTTGAATAGTTTCTAGTGGGAAGAAATAAAGAATGACACTTAGTAAATTTAGGTCACTTTCATAAAAAGTATCTCGTTTTTCTAAATCTGTCCATAACTGTTGAGCTAAAACTTGTGCTTGACTACTGATTTTATTTTTTCTAATTTCAATTAGTATATTTGCCATACGCAAAATATTGCTAATGGGAATATCATGATGAGCTTTCAAGTAGTCCTCACACTGTTTGGTTAAATCCAGTAATTGTTCTGTTTCAACGACAGACAAATAATTTTTAAATTGTAAGATGATTTTCATTCTGTGATTTGAATGATAATAATCACAAATATATTCAAATTCCCCAAAGCTCATGTCAATCTGGTGGAGCAGAAATTCCATGGTTTCATAGCTGGGAACGGATTGGTTGCTTTCAAACTTGGAAAGATTGGAGCGAGAAATCCAATCTCCGCAAATCTCTTGCTGGGTGATTCCCTTTGCTTTTCGAATCGTCTTGTAAACTGTGCCAATATCCCAACGCATAGGCGACTCCTTGTGTTAAATATGAAATGTGAAAATAGTGGGCATTTTGTGAATGCCTTTTCATCATATTATATCATATAGATGAAAGGAGAAAAAGTGATGAAGAAAAATACCTTTTCTGCTTCTGCGTTCCATTAAGGACTGTGTGTTCAAACTGTTTTGAAAGTGGTTAATCCTCTTTTTTAGAAAATTTCCTATAATTTCCCATTCATGTTATACTAAATGAGATGATTTTTCATTCGTCTGAGGGTCAGATAGCTTGCTTTAAAACAGGTTTGCTTTGTCCGAGGGTCGGACAGCTTGCCTTAAAACAGGTTTGCTTTGTCCGAGGGTCGGACAGCTTGCCTTAAAACAGGTTTGCTTCATCCGAGGGTCGGACGGCTTGCCTTAAAACAGGTTTGCTTCATCCGAGGGTCGGACGGCTTGCCTTGAAACAAGTTTGCTTCGTCCGAGCCTCGGACAGGATAAAGAAAAGTCATTCATCTTATCTGAGGGTCAGATAAGAAAAAATATTTTTTTAATAAGGAAAGGATTTTATGCCAAAAGGAAAGTTAGTTAATGTTCAGGTGAGCAGTCTCCGCCATGCGGAATTCACGCAGTTTATCACTCGTTTTTTAGATGATGTGGAGAAAGAAGCGCTCGACTTTAAAAATGAGGATGTCATTACCGCTCTCGTCAAGAAGATAAAGGCAGCTTTGCCTGCTTATCAAGCCTCTCTCGGTCAGATTCGGGCGAGTGAAAAGTCAGCTTCGATTAGTGCGGCTGACGAATTGCGCGACGCTGATTTGCAAGCTCTTCGCGATGCGCTGAAACCTTATCGGGCAGCCAAGCGGGAAGAGGAAAAGGCAGCTTATGCCAGCTTGAAACGCTTGTTTGACCAATACAAAGACGCTCATCAGAAGCATTACGAGGAAGAAACAGCCCTCGTTGTCAGCTTACTGGACAAGCTAAAAACAGCCCCATATAAGGAGCAAGTGGGGACTTTAGCGCTTGGGAAATTCGTTGAAAATCTGACCGAAAGCCACTCGACTTTTGAACAACTTTTTGCTTCTCGCTCCCAAGAGAAATTGCAAAAAGTGAGCTATGATGTCAAGCGATTGCGCAAAGAAGTAGCGACGCCTTACCAACAGTTGGCGGACTATGTAGTGATTTTGCACCAAGTCAAAGACGATAGCTTTTATGCGACCTTCCTTTCCGTGCTCAATAACAGCCGCAAGCACTATGCGGATGTCCTTGCCCGTCGCAAGGGTAAAGAGCCTAAAGCAGAAGCAGGAAAAGTAGCAGAAATCAACTAACATTTCTCCTTCATCTTACTTGAAGTTTGTCTGTCAGAGTGGTAGGATAAAGACGGAGAAGAGGAACGAGCAGAAAATTAGAAAGTGTGATGGGATGATAAGATTTCATTTTAATAACGAATTTTGGTTTCGGTGGCGGTTTTATCTGTTGAGCATGATGATATTCTTTTCCTTGGTTGTTGAACCTTATCCGAAATTGAACGTGTTCAATGTGATTTATTTTGCTGTGTTGGGAACATTTTTGCTCTTGCAGATTTTTGTGCCAGAGTGTTCGCATAAGCGATCCTATCCAGTAGGCAGCTATCACTTTAACTGGGAATTTTATAATGACATTTCCTTGTATCTGATGATTTATTTTTCGTACTCCTTCTACTCTGGTCCGAGAAGCAGCCACGATGTGTTGTACTGGATTTTTCTGGTAGCAGATATTCTGATTATTTTCAGTTTTCTTATCAAAAAAGAAAAAGAAGAGAAGAGTGAAGAATAAGATTGCGGTAGCTTCAGTTTTCTATTTCATTCTACAGACATCTATTAAACACCTCCAGAAAATGGGGGTGTTTTGTTTTCTTTAAGTTTTCTTTAGCTTTCTTTTAAGGATTTGCCCGTAAACTACGTAGATAAAGAACGACAAAGGAGAGCAATCTCATGGCTAAAAAAACATTTAAAGATAAATTTCAACGGATAGAAACCAAGTACGTTATCTCAAAGGAAACGTTGGCAGATTTGCTAAAGGAGTTTGAAGCGTATATGGCAGAAGACGAGCATGCCTATTCAACGATTGGCAACCTCTACTATGATACACCGACCTATCAGATGATTCGGGAGTCTTTGGAGAAGCCTTATTTCAAGGAAAAATTGCGCGTGCGCACTTATGATGCTAGCCCTCAGGCTGATAGCCAAGTCTTTTTGGAAATCAAGAAAAAAGTGTGTAATGGCAAAGGTAGCAATTCTGGCGGACGGTGACGATAGACAAAAGAGGCTGGGAGAACCCAACCTCTTTCGTTTGACCTTCGCTTGTGATAGGATTAAAACTAAGAAAAATATATGAAATAATAAATCACGTATAATTGGCATATTTCTACAAATAAATAAAGAAATGAAAGGGGAACAAACAAACCAAATAGCTTGAAAAATAACAATCTTTTTTTCATGTTTAGTAACCTCACTTTTTCCTTTTTCAACCTAAATGTATCACAAAAATAAGAAAAAACAAGTCTATTTTAAAGGAAAATTTATGATATAATAAAGTTGATAACGTTAAAAAAACTAGAGCGAAACAACTCTAGTTTTTTGCATGCTCAGCCTAAAATCTCTAGAATCTCTGTCAAATTATCAATAGTCCAATCTGGTGTTTCTGCTGGATTCGTTATGTGGTTCAAGTGGCTAAATCCCTGTCGGATCCAAATGGTTTGCATTCCAAGTTGTTTAGCCGGAAGAATATCATTGTCCAAACGGTCGCCAATCATCACAGCGTGTTCAGCCAAACAGTTCGCTTGTTGGAAAGCTAACTCAAAAATAGCGAAATCGGGTTTTGCCAAGCCAACATCGGCAGAGGAAATCACCAGATCAATCCAAGAATCAATACCAAATCTTCTCAATCTTGCCTGCAAGTTCGGTAACTGGTTGGCAATAATCCCAATCTTGTAGTGTTGGTGGAGAGTTTTCAGCACTTGCTTGCAGTCAGGATACAGCACCTCTAAATCAGACCTCCAAGACGGACACTTCAGACCATAATCGTTCAGAGCCTCCGCATCGCCTTTTTTATTTTCCTTAAAATAGTGGTTCATAGTTTGATAAAATGCTGCATAAGAAATATTAGTATCAGCAAGAGCCTGCTCAATCCGATCTTGGTAGGCTTTTTCTTCATTTACCAAAGTTGAGCCAATATCAAAGAATAACCAATGAATCTGTTTCATGCGAAACCTCTAATAAAGATTGATGTCTCCGCTGACAGCTTGGATAGTAAGAGAATCTGTAAAAGTTGATACTTTATGACGGATTGTGTTGCCAACAATTTGGTGGCTTGGCTGGAGCTGATCAGAAATAGAAATATCTCCATGTACCGTTTCAATATCATAGCTAAAATCATGGTGCAACAAATGAAGCGAAATATCTCCGCTAGTTGTTTGAATAAAGGTTTTACCAGCAATTTCTAAAGAATGCGTATCGAAATCCCCTGACACAAGAGACAGCTTACAATCCGTCAATTTGACATGCGCTAGATGAATATCGCCACTGATAAGGGTAACATTGGTTTGTTGCAAATGGCAATGCCGCATAGTCAGATCGCCACTTGAAAGCTCAATCGTTCCTTTTTGTGTTTGAAGATGAGAGACAGCTACATCGCCAGAAGTTGCTTGAAGTGAGAATGATTGAAGAATCTTGCCATTCGGGATTTGAATGCAAATGGGATGATTATCAAAACCGTTTTTCATGACGTTAATAATCCAGTCCAAACCACTATAATGTGTGTTGCCTTTTTCTGTAATGTACCACTTCTCGTTTTGAACAGTAGAAATGATTTGATTGTTGCCTTTTCCATTATAGTATTTGATGTGAAAAAAATCATCAGGTGAAGGCTCAATCAGAATATCTTGTGTGGTGACATCAATATGCAATTCAGAGATTGTTGCATAGTCTTCAAAGATATAAGCATTGTCGGTATATGATTGGTGATTGTGTGCAGATGACTGGTGTTGAGGACGAGTTGACGTTTCTTCTGCTTGATTTGCTGAAAGTGAGCGAATAATCTCTTCGGCTGCGTCTTTGGGATCTCCCAACTCCTCAATGACTTGTGCTTCATTTTCAGATCCGGCTTCTTCGAAGTATTCCGTAAAATAATCCATTGCTTCTTTATAATCTGCTTCTGGCAATGTTTTCAAGTATTTCTCTAGTGCGGCTAAATAGTCAGTTTTTGTCATGGCGAATGCCCCCTTCTATGATACCGTTGACTGTCGCTGTATATAACTTCCACTCCCTTTTAAGGGTGTTTAACTGCTTTCGTCCCTCTGGAGTAAGGGAGTAATACTTCCGTTTTCGACCTTGATATTCTTGCGAGTAAGTTGTTAAGTAACGATTCTTTTCTAACTTTTTTAAAATAGGATATAAGGTTGATTCCTTGATATTGGCAATCAATTTAATCGTTTGGCTAATCTCATAGCCATAGGAATCTTCACTTTCCAAAATCGCTAGAATGAGAAATTCAATTAGGGTAGAAGATGTTGGAAAATACATGAGCCACCTCCTATGTATAATATTTTTATATATAATTTTTCTATACATAGTATAGTGCTTTTCACTTTCAAAGTCAAGAAAATATATAAAATTTTTATATATTTTTAAAATGTAAGTCTAAAACTATTTTCTTTTCTAGTTTTTTGAGACAGCACATCTGTGATTTCCCTAGGTTTGTTGTAAATAAACCTTAATTCTAGCTTAATTCCTCAATTAAAGAATGTTTTGTATTGAAAAATAGCGTTAGAAAATGGTAAAATATATTAAGTCTTATCTAGAAGTAAGACAAAAGTGATGAATATGATGAAAAAACATAAAATAATTTTTAAATTTCTTGGACAGACGCTGCTTTATTTTGTGATATTTCTAGCGTTGCTTTATTTCTTTAATTATCTTGGTCAAGGCCAAGGTGGTTTTATCTATAATGAATTTTAGGAGCAGACTGTGACCAATTCAGTAATTAACGACATGATTGAAACGATTGAGTATTTTGCTCAGTCTCAACCAGATTTTCCAGTTTACAATGTTCTCGGAGAAGTTCATACTTATCATGATTTGAAAGTGGACTCGGATTCGCTCGCTGCAAAGATTGACAGCCTTGCGCTTCCTGAAAAGTCACCAGTGGTGGTGTTTGGTGGGCAAGAATACGACATGCTGGCAACCTTTGTAGCTTTGACGAAGTCAGGGCATGCTTATATTCCGATTGATAGTCATTCAGCTCTGGAGCGCGTGACAGCGATTGTGGAAGTGGCACAGCCTAGTCTCATCATTGCAATCAATGACTTTCCGCTGAAAGATGTGAACATACCAATTCTTGACTTGGCAGCAGTTCAAACTGCTTTTGTAGCCAAACATCCTTACGAAATTACACACCCTGTTAAAGGTGATGATAATTACTATATCATTTTCACTTCGGGAACGACTGGAAAGCCAAAGGGTGTGCAAATCTCGCACGATAATTTGCTTAGCTTTACCAACTGGATGATTACAGATAAGGAATTTGCGACTCCAGCTCGTCCGCAAATGTTGGCGCAGCCACCTTATTCTTTTGACTTATCGGTTATGTACTGGGCGCCAACCTTGGCACTTGGAGGAACACTTTTTGCAGTTCCGTCTGCCATTACGCAAGATTTCAAGCAGCTGTTTGAGACTATTTTGAACTTGCCAATCGCTATTTGGACATCAACACCGTCTTTTGCAGATATGGCGATGCTGTCTGAGGATTTCAATGCTGAAAAAATGCCAGGCATTACGCATTTCTACTTTGACGGAGAAGAATTGACGGTTAAAACAGCTCAAAAATTGCGTGATCGTTTTCCAAATGCACGTATTATTAATGCTTACGGTCCGACAGAAGCAACTGTGGCTCTATCTGCTGTTGCTATAACAGATGACATGCTGACAAATATGAAACGCTTGCCGATTGGCTATACCAAAGCGGATTCTCCAACTTTTGTGATTGATGAAGACGGAAACAAACTGCCAAATGGTGAGCAAGGAGAAATCATTGTATCTGGACCAGCTGTATCAAAAGGCTATATGAACAACCCAGAGAAAACAGCCGAAGCATTTTTTGAGTTTGAAGGGTTACCAGCCTATCATACAGGCGATGTTGGTACTATGACAGATGAAGGTTTACTGCTTTATGGCGGTCGTATGGATTTCCAAATCAAGTTCAACGGTTTTCGTATTGAACTAGAAGATGTTTCCCAAAACCTGAATAAGTCTAAATACATTGACTCAGCTGTGGCTGTACCGCGTTACAATAAAGACCATAAAGTACAAAACCTTCTAGCCTATGTCATCTTGAAGGACGGAGTTAAGGAACAATTTGAGCGTGAGATTGACATCACCAAAGCTATCAAGGAAGATTTGCAAGATATTATGATGTCTTATATGATGCCTTCCAAATTCCTTTATCGGGCTTCCTTGCCATTGACACCAAATGGTAAGATTGATATTAAAGGTTTGATTAGCGAGGTCAACAACCGATGATGGATTTCATAAGACAGCTTCCTCACTTGGAACCGTACGGGGATCCGCAGTATTTTGTTTATATTATTTTAGCCGTTTTGCCAATCTTTGTTGGTTTATTCTTCAAAAAAAGATTTCCCATTTATGAAGCTCTGGTCAGCTTTGCTTTCATCATATTTATGTTAATTGGACCTAAATTAACACAAATCTATGCTCTACTGTTTTATGTTCTTTGGCAAATGCTTTGGGTTTGGACTTATAAAATTTATCGAAAAATGGGAGATAGCAAATGGATTTTCTATTTGCACATTGCTTTGTCTATCCTACCGCTTTTCTTTGTAAAGGTAACGCCAGCTATTTATGGTCATCAATCACTCTTGGGCTTTTTAGGAATTTCCTACTTAACTTTCCGTTCAGTAGGAATGATTATTGAGCTGCGGGATGGTGTTCTAAAAGACTTTAACTTATGGGAATTTCTACGTTTCATGCTCTTTATGCCAACTTTTTCAAGTGGGCCGATTGATCGTTTTAAGCGGTTCAATCAAGATTATGAAAATATCCCTGAGCGTGATGAACTGCTAGATATGTTGGAGCAATCCGTTCAATACATAATGCTTGGTTTCTTATACAAGTTTATTCTGGCACATATTTTAGGCTCAATGATTTTGCCTCCTCTCAAGCAATATGCAGTGCAAATGGGTGGTATCTTCAACCTGCCAACTCTAGGAGTGATGTATGTATTTGGATTGGATTTATTTTTTGACTTTGCGGGTTATTCCATGTTTGCCCTTGCCATTTCCAATCTAATGGGAATTAAAAGTCCGATTAACTTTAACAAACCATTTATCTCTCATGATTTGAAAGAGTTTTGGAATCGTTGGCATATGAGCCTGTCATTCTGGTTTCGTGATTTTGTATTTATGCGGCTAGTCACAGTACTTATCCGAAACAAAGTTTTTAAAAATCGGAATACCACTTCAAGTGTCGCTTATATCATCAATATGTTGGTCATGGGCTTTTGGCACGGAGTCACTTGGTATTATATTGCTTATGGACTTTTTCATGGTCTAGGACTCGTTATCAATGACGCTTGGGTGCGGAAGAAAAAGACCATCAATAAAGAGCGGAAAAAGAAGAATTTGCCACCATTACCAGATAACAAATGGACACAAGCAGTGGGGATGTTTATCACCTTTAATGTTGTAATGTTTTCATTCTTAATCTTCTCAGGATTTTTGAATGACTTATGGTTTAAAAAATAAAAAAGGAGTTCTCTAATGGACGTAAAAGCAGAAGTATTAGAAATTATTGATGATTTATTTATGGAAGATGTATCAGACATGATGGACGAAGATTTGTTTGATGCAGGAGTTCTGGACAGTATGGGAACGGTTGAATTGATTGTTGAATTAGAAAACCGTTTTGACATTCATGTTCCCGTCTCAGAATTTGGTCGTGATGATTGGAATACTGCTAATAAAATTATTGAAGGCGTAACGGAGCTTCGTAATGCTTAAACGATTGTGGCTCATTTTAGGCCCAGTTTTCTGCGCCCTTTTGATGGTGGTGGCTTTACTATTTTTCTACCCAACCAAGCAACAACATGATTACCAAGCTGAAAAGCGCTCAGCTGTTACTTTGACGGCGGGAAGTTTCAAGGGAAGAACGCAAAAAGTACGTGCTTTGACAGATAAGAAGCACCGCTTTGTTCCTTACTTTGGTTCAAGTGAATGGCTGCGCTTTGACAGCATGCATCCTGCGGTTTTGTCAGAAAAATATAAGCGGAATTATCGTCCATATTTTTTGGGACAACGTGGAGCGGCATCTCTCACACAATATTTTGGGATGCAACAAATGCTCCCCCAAATAGAAAATAAAACAGCTGTTTATGTGATTTCTCCTCAATGGTTTACAAAAAAAGGTTACAGCCCTGCAGCCTTTCAACAATATTTCAATAGTGATCAATTGACTAGTTTCTTGCGCCAGCAAGAAGGAGACATTGATGCTCAATATGCGGCGAAGCGCCTCCTGCAACTGTATCCTACGGTGGCTATGAAAGACAATGTGAAAAAAATAGCTAATTATCAGAAACTGTCAAACTTTGACAAACAGTACGTCCGTCTTATCAGCCGTTTAAATAAACGTGAGGATGTCCTTTTCAGTTCTCTTTTTGCCGAACGTAATGAGAATTATGAAAAATTGGTACAGCCTCAAATTAAGCGTTTGCCAGATAAATTTTCTTATCAGAATTTGGAAGAATTTGCGACAAAAGATGCTCAAAGAAACACGACTAATAATGATTTAGGAATTGATAATAAATTTTATAAGCATCGCTTGCGGAAACGTATTAAAAAGTTTAAAGGAAAGCAAGCAAAGTTTTCTTATACCAAATCTCCCGAGTATAACGATTTACAACTTGTTTTGAAGCAATTTGCCAAGTCAAAAACGAATCCAATTTTTGTTATTCCTCCTGTCAATGCGAAGTGGATGGCCTATACTGGTTTGAGTCAAGAAAAATACCAACAAGCAGTGAAGAAAATTCGTTATCAGTTGGAAAGTCAAGGTTTTACCAATATCGCGGACTTTTCAAACGATGGTGGGAAGCCCTACTTTATGCAAGATACCATTCACATGGGCTGGCTTGGCTGGTTGGCGTTTGATAAGACTGTCAATCCTTTTATTTCCAATCCCAAGCCTGCTCCGACTTACCAGATGAATGATCGATTCTTCAGCAAAGAATGGGCAAATTATGACGGAGCAATTGAGAATTTTAAATAAGAAAAATAAAACACGAACACAAATTAACTAGTTGGTTGCTAGTTTGCTTGTCCGTGTTTTTTTATATGGGGAACTAGAGAATTTTATGAATCTGTCAGCTTTTCTATTGTATTTTGGCAAGATAGCTGTTAATCCAAGACGTATTGCTCAATTGCTTGAGCGACACCATGATTATTATTGGTGTGGGTAACGGCTGCAACTTGCTCTTTGACTGCTTTAGGAGCATTTCCCATAGCCACCCCTAATCCGGCCAATTTCAGCATGGGGAGGTCGTTGAAGTTATCACCAATTGCCATGACTTGCTGGAGAGAAATGTGATAAAAATGAGCAATCTCTTGAAGAGCATTTTCCTTAGAAACCTGTTTAGCTGTAACTTCTAGATAATTCTCTTTTGAAAGATAAAAGGCTGTTTTAGGAAAATTTGTGTTTTGCAGATAGTCGTGAAGATTTTGAATGGTGGCTGCTTCACCTATCAGAAGAAGTTTGTGAATAGAAGCACGATCTTCTACAACAGAGACTAGAGATTGAAGGATGGGATTTTCACCGGTAATATCTGCTTCCTCCTGAACCCATTTGTCAATCTGTTCAGCAAACCAATCCTTTCCTGAATAGAGATTGATAGCTACAGCTGGAAACTTCTCTTGGACGAACTCTAGCAGACAACGAACTTCTTTTTTATCCAAAGCGTGTTCCATTAAAACCTCATAATTCTGAGGATTTCCTTTGATGACAAGAGCGCCATTGTAGCAAGCAAATGGATTGTCAATGAGACCAAGCTGCTGTGCGATTGGCTCCATGCCAAGTGGTGAACGTGCAGATGCCAACACAAAAGGAATTCCTTTTTCTTGCAAAAGAGGAAGCTGTATTTTTAGCTGATAATCAACTTGGTGTTGGTCATTTAAAATAGTACCGTCAATATCGCTTATGACAAGGCGGATAGGTCGTTTGTTCATAAAATTTTGTCCTTATAAGCATGATATCATTGTGGGTTGATAACCAGAATGTTCATTTTTCTTCTTTGTTATTATTTTAACATAAAAAAGAATTTTTGAAAGCGGTTTAGCTATTTTCTATTAAGACAAATTTAAGCAAAACAAGGTATATTATAACTAATCCTAAAAAACTTTTTTCATTATAATCTCCTAAACAAAAAGCAGTCTTTCTCGATTGCTTTTTTGTATGGAATTCATGTTATAATGAAATCATGTTATCAAAAGAATTTAAACACATCATGCAGACAGATACAGTCGCAACGGCTAAGTCCTTGTTAGGTATGCAATTGTGCTTAGACGGACAAGTGTTGGGACGAATTGTTGAGACAGAAGCCTATTTGGGAGCTAAAGATAGTGCTTGTCATAGTGCGCATGGCAAACGAACACCGAAAAACGAGTCTATGTATTTATCTGCTGGACACTGGTATGTCTATCAAATCTACGGACATCAAATGCTGAATTTAGTCACAAGGGCTGAGAATGTCGCAGAAGCCGTCTTGATTCGAGCCTTGGAATTACCAGACGGGACATTGCTTGCCAACGGCCCAGGAAAATTAACCAAATTTGCAGGGATTACCAAGGAATTTGATGGTCAAGGTTTGACCACTTCAAGGTTGCAATTGGTAGAAAATGCTGTCCCGCTTCAAATTGGCTCGCGCTCTCGAATTGGCGTGACTTGCACAGATGAATGGCGAGCTGTGCCTCTAGGCTTTTATGTTATGGGCAATCGGCACGTTTCTAAAATTTCGAAGGTAGGTTTATTGCCAGATGCTAAGACATGGAAAATAGATAATTAAAAAAAACAGAGTGGAGAAAAGAGTCCAACAACTGAAAAAGGTTCACTCTCCATTCTGTTTTTGATTTTTATAAAATTTTATCAGATTTCTCTACATAAAAGAGGGCAATAATCATAGTGATTGTAAGAATGAGCAAGACACATACAGCAGGTAGCCAAGAATGGAAGAAATCGGCACTATAACCAAATAGAGCTGGTCCAAAAGCAGCTAGTAAATAACCACCTGTTTGTGCTAAGCCAGATAGCTGAGCAGTTTGTTCAGGGCTACTCGTTTTTGTTGAAAAAGTAACCATAAGATATGGGAAAAGAGCACTCACAGCTGACCCAATGAGGATATTGGCAATAAGCCAATAAAAGAAATCATTCGTTTGAATTAAGAGCATGCTAATACCAAGGATACCCGCAGCAGAGATAATTGCTAACATTATCATACGATGACGAGGAGACAGCCGTGTTGTCAAGCTAGGAATGGTCATTGAAAAAGGTAGACTAATCAAGTTAAAGACAGAGGCTAAAACTCCAGCAGAAGCATTTGAAATGCCGGCTTGTGTTGCCATAGTTGGTAGCCAGGTTAGACAAGTATAAAAAAGCAATGATTGCAAGCCACCAAAAATAATAATAGCCCAAACTTTTTTATTTTTCCAGATAGAGCTACCTTGGTGCTCTTTATTTTTGTTCACTAAGAAATGGTTATAAGATGTATTAGGTAGCCAAATCAAAAATGCTAAAAGACAAACCATTGTCAAAAAAAGGACAAGACCTTGCCATGAAGTTGCTTTTGTTATCGGCACTGCAATAGAAGAAGCAATAGCGGTTGATAGCCCCATAGAGGTTACATACATGGTTGTTAAGAGTCCAATCCGATGCGGTTGATTGGCTTGGATGACACTTGGAAGTAAAACATTAAGTACTGCAATGGAAACTCCAATGAGAATCGTCCCCACATAAAGAAGTGGTAGATTAAAAATCCGAATGAAGGATCCAATGGTAAGCAGAGCAAGGACGAGAGTAAAAAGCCGTTCGAGCCCAATTTTGCTCGCTAAACGCGCCGAAAATGAAGAACAGAGAGCAAACATAATCAAGGGCAAACTGGTCAAAAGTCCAAGTGAGCTTACTGAAACATGAAGTCCACTAGCAATGTCCGTCAAGACAGTTGGAAGCGTTGTAAAAGGCGTCCGCAAAGCGACACCCACCATGATAATTCCTGGTAATAAAAAGATAGAATGTTGTTTTTTCATAAATTCTCCTAGAAAGGTTCTTAAAAAATTATACCATAGAGATAGCCAAAATTATAGTCCTATATTAGTGCATTAGCTCAAGATAGTAAGCTGTAATAGTGGCTTCATCGATTTTATTTCGTTGTCCCAACCACCAAGTAACCGTTTCTATAAAAGTTGTCGTGACATAATTTTTTAAAAATGGTTCTGGTAGATCAGACTTTTGTGCCAATAGTTTTTCACGAATGAGAGGAAAAAGATAATGCTCTAGTTCTAATTTTAAACGATTGATAAAATAGATATTTTTTGATAATAATAAAGTGGCTATTTTATCTTGGTTTTTCCTGAAATGGTAAAAAATATGAGCTGTTGCGTCAAAAAGTTCGCTTGCTTGGTAGCGCTCAACAAACGTATGCTGGAACAAATCTTGGCACATTTCTTCAAGTAGTGCTTCTTTTGTCTCAAAATGAGCATAGAAAGTCGACCGACCGACATCTGCAAGGTCAATGATTTCTTGAACTGTGAGGGATTCATAACTTTTTTGATTCAAAAGAGTGAGAAAAGCCTGATAAATGGCTGCGCGTGATTTTTTAACTCGTCTATCCATCGTTTCCGAACAAATCTCCTTAAATGTACACTATCAAACGAAGCATTAGATTTGTTTCTTGTTTCCTCCGTTAAAATAGTAGATAATATAATTGAACAAAGTGTTTTGTTTTGAATACATTATACAATAAATAAAACTAAATCTCAATGTGCGATTAGAAGGAGGCAATAATGAAATCAAGCAAAAATGTCTGGATTGCATTTCTATTAAACTTTTCGTTTGCAGTTACTGAATTTATCTTTGGAGCTCTGTTTAACTCTAGTGCTGTACTGGCAGATGCGGTACATGATACGGGTGATGCCCTAGCGATTGGTTTATCAGCATTTTTTGAAAAAATTTCCAATAGACGAGGTGATAGAAACTATACATTAGGCTATAAACGGTATAGTTTGCTGGGAGCTATGTTGACTTCTACCATTTTAATAGTGGGTTCTATTCTCATTCTGGTTGAAAATGTACCCAAATTGTTTGCGCCTGAACGGGTAAATTACGACGGTATGCTTATCTTGGGAATTTTTGCAATTGTAATCAACTTTGCAGCCAGCAGGGTGGTTAGTCATGGACGGACGCACAATGAATCCATTCTGAGTCTGCATTTCTTAGAAGATATTTTAGGCTGGTTGGCTGTGATCTTTGTATCCTTCATTCTTCGTTTTACAAACTGGTATTTCCTTGACCCATTGCTTTCACTCATCATTTCAACCTTTATCTTGAGTAAAGCACTACCAAAGTTTTGGGAAAATGTTCAAATCTTTCTTGATCACGTACCGAGCGATGTAAATCTGAATGACCTTTATGCAGAAATTCAAACAATCGAGAATATCCAAACAGTCACTCAGCTAAATGTTTGGACAACCGATGGACTAGAAAAATTTGCGATGATTCATATTTGCATGAAACATCCCGAACAACAAGCAGAAACTCAGCAGCTCATTCGCCAACATCTCAAAATGTATGGAATTACAAAAGTAACTATTCAGACAGATGAAAGTTTAGATGAGCACGAAGAATGCTGTATTGGTGAGCAACAGTGAGGGGTAAAGAGTTTAAGACAGATGTTTTAAACTCTTTATTTCTATGTTTTCTTTTTAATGATTGTTGAAAATTCTACTTTCATAAAATGGTTGATTATTTTACTTATAAATTAAAATATGGAAACTAGTATCACGTATATTAAATGTAAGAATCAGTAAGGTAGCCCATTGTATCATACAGAAATTTCAATGTTCTTAAGAGGTAGGACTAGTCAGTCAGCAAAATATAATAAGAAAAGTGGAAAACCCTATAAGGATATTGACGACCTAGTCGATTTTAGTAGACCTATTCACATAGTTCCCCACATGTTTCGACATAGTTTTGTTTCAGTCATGGCTGATAAGAATGTAAGTCTAAATGTTATCCGAGAATTTGTGGGACATTCAGAAGATAGTAGAGAGATAGAAAAAATCTACCTTTATGTCATGCAAAAAGGGAAACATAAGATTGAACAAGCTATGATAGATTTGGCTGAAATGATTTCTTGATGATTATAAATATTTGATATTTAGTTTGAGATATAAGAAAAAAACCTTTGAAAGATTGATTTCATAGGCTTTAAATATCATTTGCGATTTCTATAAATGAGTATTCCAATAGACAAAGAGATATGTTTGATCATCTAAATTTTTTAGAGGAATTTCAATAGTATTTAAGTTATTTTCAAATTGTATTCTCTTATCAAATCTGTTTTTTTGTTAGACGAACTAAATAATCTTTTAGGAATATCAAATATATATCTGTATTTTGACTTTTGTATCCTAATATTCAAAAGACGAATATTATCTTCAGTGAATATTATATCCTCATCTTTAATTATTTCTAAGATTGATTCATTATTTTTGTAAAAAATCAACAAGTCTTCTATTATGTGCTTGCTTTGCTTCTCAAAACTATATTTTACAACCAATTATCATCAGTACCATACTGCAAATAATCGACAACACAATTATAAATAGTAATAAGATTACCCCAAAATTTTTATAAATCTGAATTCCAATATCGAAAAAAATTGTATGAATATTTAATCCCAATTCGTTTTGGTGTTGTTCAATACTAGAGACAATACTACTAGATTGAATTACTCCAAAAAAAGAACTTATTACAGTAATGGCAGTCAAAATCGAGAATGACTTGCTCTTTGATGGTGTAATATACGCCTCCAAACATTCTGGATAGATTCCCTCTTTATAAAATTGTTTTATCATTTCAGTACAAATTACTTTTAGTTTGGGATAATATCTAATTTCACTAGACCTTAAAAAATAGCCCCAATAGTACTTTTTTAAAACATTCTCGATATTAATAAAATTAGGATTTCTTAGTTTTACACTGTTTTTCTTTCGTTCATAATAAAACAACCATATAATAACTAACAAAGCATTAAACATGAGTATTATAGGGTCGGAAATGTTTCCCCTCATCTCTTTTACTCCTCCACCCCAAATTTAGGCAAACTATTAATCAAATCAACCGTTTGAACAGATACATTGATGATTCTTAATAGCAAATTGAAGATATATTTCTCATCCTCACTATAGTCGTTTGGATCATCTGTGATTCCAGATTTTTTATCAGTCTTGACTTGATACTGATCTATTATCCATTCAATAGCAGAGCGTCCATTTACAACATATTCATACGCTTTTTCAGGAATGTTACTAATTGTGATGTCGCTGTTAAATATAATTGTGGATAAGTCATTCACCGATTTACCATTTTCATCACGTTTCTTAGCGAATCTCATCTTGATTACTTTGTAACTTGGCTTCTCTGCTATCGTAATTTCAACTCCATCATAAACAGGAGCTTCTTCATAGTTGAGGTGTAAGTCCATCAATTTCTGTCCGATTTCGACATACTTTTCTTTATTTTTTACAATTGGAATTCGAGCTAAGTCTTTCTTCAAATCATTCGCATATTTTTCCTGGTATTCCCTAGAATTTAGCAATCCATATACATAAGCAAAGGTGTCATCAAGACTTAATCCTAGCTTATCAGCAAAAATTTGATTCATATTATCATTATTTTGGAAGAGTGAAGTCTCATCTACCTCATTGTCATAACGCATGAAGGTTTGAGCACCTGCAGACATAGCGTTAATGTCAGGAAAAAAATTTGAAACAAGAACAGAAAAATCACGTGTTGCTCCTCTTCCTGTAGTGAAAATAACGTAATTGTTAACTCCATATTTCTCACTGAAACTCCTAGGACGCTCCATCACATTTTTATCATAATAAAGATATTTCTTTGTAAATGGTCTGTACATAACAGTAACCACTGAATCTGATTTAATATCTATCGTTTCTCCCTTATACAATTTCTTTTCAAGATTCTCAGTCCATTTAACAAAACATTCATTTCTATTTAACTTTTCTTTCTGAATATTTTTTGGATAATCTGATAACCTGTTTAATTCATAATTATAGTTTTTTATAAGGGTTGCAGATTTATTTTTAACCTCTGATTTAGAAAAACCATATAACCAAAAATCTCTATAACTACCAACACCTAAGATATTTTGATTGAATACACCATTCATTCCGTCTACCAATGAGCTATATTGTTGATAATTCGGGTCTCTCTGATTGAGCCAGTCGTTATTATCATCTGGAATAATCTCTTGCCAATCTAGTTGTGAAACATCACTAAATTTCAATATAATAGCTAGTTTTTCCTTTTGTGATAAATAATCACCAATATCATGATAGTGAAGTTCGTGACTATCTGAGCCATCTTTTACTAGAATTGAAATTGCAACCGGAGTACGACTACCCGAACCAAAAATTTTCCCGCCTTCTCTTCGGGATTGTTCTCCTAATGTTCTTTGGTCACCACGGAGATTAAAGATATAAAGATGATTAAATTCTTCATAAAGCCCTGCACGCAAGCCATCTGCTGAATTGGTATTAAGATAGTTACCATTTGTAACAAATCCAATCACTCCTTGATTTTTAAGACGATCTGATGCCCAACGGAAAGCTTTTATATAGCTGTCGTATAATCCTTTGACAGAATTTGAAACGCTTTTATTTGCATAGGTCTCTGATATACGATTTTCTAATTTAGGATAAGAAATATTTTGGTTATTATCGTTCTGGCTA
This sequence comes from Streptococcus sp. HF-2466, assembly GCF_015594645.1. Taxonomy (NCBI): domain Bacteria; kingdom Bacillati; phylum Bacillota; class Bacilli; order Lactobacillales; family Streptococcaceae; genus Streptococcus; species Streptococcus sp. HF-2466. The sequence goes on along the minus strand of NZ_JADNQU010000014.1, from coordinate 3,286 downwards.
CCTTGCCCAATAGAATAAGGTGGATTTCCAATGATAGCAGTAATTGGTTTTTCTTGCTGGCGTTTTAAGCGTTTATCATTGGTACCAAAGAAGGAGTCATCAAGCGTATCTTCTGTTTCTGTTGATTCAAAAGTGTCCGTTAAAACAATACCTTCAAATGGTGCATACGGTTCATCACCATTAATTTCATCAAATACAGCTTCAATATTAATGGCAGCAATGTAATAACTTAAGAGAACAATCTCATTTGCATGCAATTCTTGTGTATATTTTCTTAGAATATCATCAAAGGTAATTTCACCACTATCCATCAGTGATTTCAAGTAATGCAATGTTCTAGTGATAAATGTTCCAGTTCCAGTAAATGGATCCAAAATATGAACATTCTCACTCGCTAAAGCCTTACCGAAGTGTTTTCTCAATACTACATCGACTGATTTGACAATAAAATCTACAACTTCTACGGGAGTGAAGACAATACCTAATCTTTCTGTGGTCGGTTTGAAACCGGTAGAAAAGAATTTATCGTATAGAGTAATAATGATTTTCTGCTTAGCTTGAGCGTTGTCAATCCCTTCTGCTCGTAGTCGAACTGAATCATAAAATGGTTGCAATTCTTTCTGCTCTTTTTCAAAACCAAATTGTGATAGTTCTTCTACAATTTGTTCCATCGCTGAACTTACTGGATTATTCTTAACAAAGCTGTACTCACCAAAAAGTGCATCAAAAATTGGCAAAGTAATCAAGTGTTGTGCCAACATCTCGATGGCTTGATTTTGATCAATGGATTCATTGATATTGTGCTGCAAACTATGCAAAAATTTATCAAAAGCAGATTGACTATCTGGATTTTGTTCTAAGATGAACTCAATTCCTTGAATGTGACGTCTCGCAATATCAGCTACATCTTTAGACCAATCCTCTAGATAACGTCTATCACCGACCTTTTGGACAATTTTACCATAGATTGCCCCTTCGACAGCTTCCCATTCAAGTTCAAGTTCTGTTTGGTAAGCAACTATTGGCTCTTTCACATAACTATCATTGAAATTAGGATCGTCTGGTGCACCACCAACCCCAATAACTTGGATATTTTTGGGTTTTTGTTTATTTAATTCCAATTTATTAACTGTAGCTTCAAAACGTTCATCTACTGAACGTAGTGCGTTTAACACCTGCCAAATAACATCGTATGTTTTATTGTTATCGAGAATTGTTTCTGGTGTCTCACCTGCCGGAACTACAATTGGTAGAATAATGTAGCCATATTCTTTTCCTTCGAATTTACGGATGATTCGTCCGACAGCCTGAACAATATCTACCTGTGATTTTCGAGGAGACAGGAAGATAATAGCATCAAGGTTAGGAACATCAATCCCTTCTGTTAGGAAGCGAACATTTGATAAAATACGTGCTGAATCTTCAGGTATATTATCACTTGCTAACCAATCTAATGCTTCATTTTTTTCAAGGGCATTCATGCTACCATCAACATGACGAACATTAACATAATAACCATCTTCGCTATTGAGGTAATCATTAACTACGTTTTCAAATTGCGCTGACAGGCGTTGACTATCTTTGATAGTACGTGAAAAGGCAATTGCCCGTTTCATCGGTTCACCAGAAACCTTATCCGCAAAACTCTCACGCTTAATCATCCCATTCCAAACACCAATAATACGTCCGACATCATCAATGTTTAACCCGTTTTCAGAATCCGACAGGGACTTCTGCATATCTTTCTGAACAACTGTTTCATCAACTGCTAAAACCATCAGTTTATAATCAGTAAGAATGTCATGACTAATAGCATCTCCAAAACCTAAACGATAGAATACACTACCATATAGTCCTTCATCATCCATACTAGAAATAATGATTGAATTTTCTTCTGCTTTCTTCTTAGCATCAGTACCGTATAATTTTGGTGTTGCTGTTTGGTAAAGGCGCTTTGTCCCCTTTACATTTAGATCGCTATGTACCTTCGTAAACACTGATGCTTCAGCACCAAGAGCTTTTGCACCTGTAGTACGGTGTGCTTCATCAGCGATAATTAAATCAAACTCTGGAAAACCATCCTTTTGTGCTTCACCAAGAACATCTATTGACTGATAAGTTCCAAAAACAACTAATAATTCTTTCTTGGGTCTAGTCATTAATTCCAAATAGTTCTCAACAACCTTTTTTGATGAAGTTGTTGCTGGATAACCAATATCACTAGCTTTAATTGTTATATTGGACTCGTCTTGCTTGACACTGCCACGACTAGCATTTCTATCACTAGTAACTGCCATTGAAGACATAGTCATCTCTGTATCATTATTCCACCCTCTCAATGTTTGAGTGAGAAGTTGAATACTTGGTACTAAATAAAGAATAGTATACTGTTCTTTATTCGCTTCTTTCGCCATTGCTTCAGCAATTTTTAAACTTGTAAAAGTCTTACCTGTTCCTGGAGCCATTATAAGTTGTCCACGATCATTTTTCTTAAAATGATTCAATGCGGACTGAATCGCACTTTCTTGATAATATCTTAATTTCTTTTTAGCTTTAACAGTGACTACTTCTGGGGATTCAAAAGAGAATTTTGACCAATCAATTTGAGAATTTCTAAGATCCGAAAGCCCAATACGAATAACATCACTTCGATCTGCTAGAGCTTTCTCAGCATTTTTGCCCCATTTATCAGTCGAAGCAACAATAATACCTGATTCATAATAGTCTTTCCCAAGTTCCCCTAAAAAAGAATCAATATTAGACTTTTGTATTGTATGATTATAGAACTTTGCTTGAATAGCTACCAATTCACCAGTATACTTTTCAGCAACTAAATCCACTCCTAGATCAACTTTGGGTATTCCAAATTCCTCTGGAACATCCGCTAACATCCATACATTCTTAAATTCATTTTGATATGTAGGCTCATTTTGCAAATAGGCACGAGCCAAATATTCAAAATATGTCCCTCGATCTCGCTGTGTTTCAGCAAGTTCATTAATCTGATGTACTAAATTATCAAAAGTCATTTTATTTCTCCGTTTTGAAAGATAAACTATTATTTAATTGGTAGCAGACAAAAAGCTTACAATACTGTTTTTGTTACTATTATACCATACTTAGATAATTCATATTATTGCTATTTATAATCAGTAAAATGAGTCTGGGACAATAGTCCCTTTGCTACAAAAAAAGCAACGGATTTGCCGTTGCTTTTTGCATGGTTGCGATAGTCTTGGTAAAATAGAATTGCAAAATAAACCATTTAGAAAGGCTATCCCATGCA
>NZ_JADNQU010000013.1:0-41079 GCF_015594645.1 Streptococcus sp. HF-2466 | reverse complement strand
TTGAGTTCTCACTCATTTCTGTCACTGACAGATTTATTGTTTCTTCTTAATGTTTGACGGACTGTCTTCTTAAACAGTCGCCTGCACATTGGTTCGTCTTGTTCAGTTTTCAAAGGTCTTTGTCGCCACTCAAGCGACAACTATCTTAGTATATCATCTCCTTCTCTTCTTGTCAATACCTTTTTTCATCTTTTTTTATTTTCTTAAACTTTTTCTTTCAATTTGATAGTTCTAAAATGAAGTTGGCCACTTCGAGTGTATGAAAAAATATCTCAAAGAGATATACTTGTAGTTCACCACAAACACAAGAAGATTCTTTAAGATGCCTACTCATTATACCCAAAAAGGCAAGCACTTAACAATAGCTAAGCGCCGTTTCATTGAAAAATGGAAGGACGAGGGAAAATCAAATCGTCAAATCGCTCTCTTGCTTGGAAAAGCACCTCAAACTATTCATAATGACATCAAGCGTGAGCTGGTTCGCCAACAAGTACTCAAGGGAAAGTTTGAACTGCTCTATTCTGCAGATACTGCTCAAAGTCGTTACGAATCAGCTAGAGAGAAGTTGTCCGAAAGTGTCGACTTGATAAGGCTACCAAGGAGAAAATCTTGCACTATATCAAGCAGAAATACTCTCCCGAAATGATGATCAATGCAAAGAAAGTCAATGTCCCCATATCTACCATCTACTACTGGATTCATCATGGACAGCTAGGACTGACCTACAAGGACTTGATTTACCCCAGAAAGCCAAAAACTGAAAAGAAGAGAGCTAGTCCACGGTTTAAACCTGCTGGGAAGTCGATTGAGGAACGACCTGAATTCATCAACCAACGTCTTGAAAATGGGCATTATGAGATGGATACCGTCATTCTGACCAAGCAGAAAAATCAGTGCCTTCTCACCCTCACTGACCGCAGAAGTCGGCACCAGATTATCCGACTAATCCCTGACAAAACCGCTCAGTTGGTCAACCAAGCTGTTACTGCACTTATGGAAACGGATACCATCAAATCCATCACGGCTGATAATGGAACGGAGTTTAATAGACTAGCTGAGGTATTTCCACAGGACAACATCTATTACGCGCATCCTTACTCCTCATGGGAAAGAGAAACAAACGAGAATCATAACAGACTTATCAGACGATGGCTTCCTAAGGGAGTTAAGAAAACGACCCACAAACTGGTCGCTTTCATCGAAAATTGGATTAATAACTATCCTAAGAAAGTTTTAAACTACAAGTCATCTCAGATTTTTTTGTTGACTCGCTAACTTCTACTTGAAATTGAGCTTTTTATGACCTTTTAAAAGGGAAAGTCCTGACTTGTCTTAATCGCTATAGTCTTTTAAGTAGGATCTTAATTCTCGAATCATGGCTTGGCGGCCTTTGAACCGTTCGTCAGCTAGTAAGCGCTCGTACTGCTCCTGTTTCTCTGGGCTCAGTTGAGCTTGATAGCTCTTTAGCTGGTCTCGGAGAATCACCAATTCATCCAGATATAGTTCTTTTAGGCTGAGCTTGTGACCAATCTCGCTCACTTCTTCATAAGCTTGACGATCAAGTTTGCGTTTTTGACTTTCCTGTTTACGGAGGATGTCCAGGATATGATTCCGGAACTTGGTCTTATAGTAAACATGGAGCTGACTTTCTTCTTCTACCAGCTGCGGATACTGGCTTACCAACTGATAGAGCACCAACATGCCCTCTTGGTCCCAATCACTTAACTCCCACAGGTGGACATAATATTCCCTCCGACACTTCAGTACAATTCCTCTCACCTTGGCATATAACTCCTTGAACTCCATTTCCTTCTCCTTCCTTTTACTTACCTTTTAAGGATAACAAACTTGAAGCTTTTAGGAGGGCTGGGTAGCTGTTCTACTCTTTTCGCTTTCTATTTCGCACTTCTTAATACACCTATCTATCTCTTCAGGTACTTTTACATTCTTTTCAGCGGATAAAGTTAAAACCCTCTGATTCTAAATCAAAGAGTTTTATCGTTTTAATTTATTCTGGTTTTTGTTCTTCCATTTGAGATTTCACTTCATCATAGCTCAAAGCATGCGAAGAACTTACACTTGGTTCATCAGGCATTTCGCCAGTTTCATACAATGATTTAATTTGATGACTATCAAGTGTTTCGTATTTAAGAAGAGCTTCTGCAATCAATTTATGCTTTTCACGATTGGATTGGATAATTTCTGCTGCTTTGTTACGCGCTTCATTAAGCAAATTACGTACTTCCTCATCAATTTCATATGCAGTTTGCTCTGAAATTGATTTTTGTGGGCTCGCAGCGCCAAACATCGCATGGTTTCCTTCATATTGAACTGGACCGAGTTTTTCACTCATACCATACTCTGTTACCATCGCACGTGCCATTTGTGTGGCTTGTTCAAAGTCATTGGAAGCGCCTGTAGTTTGGACGTTGAAAATAATTTCTTCAGCAACACGTCCCCCCATAAGTCCTGCCAATTGCTCTTTCATATCTTCTTTAGATAAAAGAGTCTGATCTTCTTTCGGGAGAGCAATCATATATCCACCTGCACGACCACGAGGTACAATGGTTACCTTGTGAACGACACGTGCATTTGATAAAACAAGACCAACAATCGTATGTCCTGCTTCATGATAAGCGACAATTTGCCGATCACGTTGTGAAACTGTCTTATCTTTTTTAGACGGTCCTGCAATAACACGATCTTCTGCTTCATCTATATCGGAAGCATCAATAACTTTTTTATTTCGACGCGCTGCGACAAGAGCCGCTTCATTTAAGACATTTTCCAAATCAGCACCAACAAAACCAGGCGTTTGTTGAGCAACTAGTTTTAAGTCAACATCTTCAGCAAGAGGTTTATTTCTAGCATGAACACGAAGGATTGCTTCGCGACCTTTTACATCTGGCTGACCAACAAGAACTTTACGGTCAAAACGACCAGGACGCAAAAGAGCGGGATCTAAAACATCACTTCGGTTAGTAGCAGCAATGACGATAACCCCTTCATTGCCTTCAAAACCATCCATCTCAATCAGAAGTTGATTAAGGGTTTGCTCGCGCTCATCATTTCCTCCACCGAGACCAACACCACGTTGACGACCAACAGCATCAATTTCATCAATAAAGATAATCGCTGGAGCTGCCTTTTTTGCATCTTCAAAAAGAGAGCGAACACGGCTAGCACCGACACCGACAAACATTTCAACGAAATCTGAACCTGAAATACTAAAGAATGGAACTCCTGCTTCACCAGCGACGGCTTTTGCAAGAAGAGTTTTACCAGTTCCTGGAGGGCCTTCAAGAAGAACACCAGCTGGTATGCGAGCCCCTAGTTTTGTATAACGTTTAGGATCTTTTAGAAATTCAACAACTTCAACTAGTTCTTGTTTTTCTTCTTCCGCACCTGCTACATCAGAAAAGCGTACTTTTATATCTTCTTTGTTTGTCGCACGCGCTTTATTACGTCCAAAACTCATAGCTCCACGCGCTCCACCGCCTCCACCTTGATTCATCATAGAGAACAGGAAGAAAGCAAAGATGGCAAATGGCACCAGAGTTGTCAGCACCTGAATCCAAACACCACTTGAACTTTCGCGTTTAATGGTGATTTCAGTTCCCTTATCTGAAGCTAATTTTTGTAATTCAGCTACCGTTAAATCTGAAGGTAGAATAACACTAGTAAAGCGGCTTACAGAGGTAGAAGAAGGAGTAAAAAACTGAATACCACTATTATCCTTTACCTTCTTTTCTTTCTTATAAGTACCTGCAACTTCAATAACACTACCATTTGGCTGATAGCTAATATCCTTTACATTTCCATTTCTAATTTCTTTAACTAACTCAGTATAGTTAATTTGCTGACTGCGACCTACAGAACTTCCAGCTGAAAAATACTGAAAACCTGTAATAACAACAACAATAATTAAAATATATAAGAAAGGATTTTTTATAAAACCATTATTTTGTTTATTTTTCATCTATCTATCAATATACCTTTTTATTTTGTATAAACTTCTTCTTTTAAAACCCCTACATATGGAAGATTCCGATAATTTTCATCAAAATCTAGACCATAACCAACTACAAATTCATTTGGAATTGTAAAACATGTGTAATCTGCTTCAATATCAACTTTTCGTCCTTCGGGCTTGTCCAAAAGTGTAGCAATTTTAACAGACGCAGCTTTTTTCTCCCTAAATAACTCACACAGGCTTTTCAATGTTTTTCCCGTATCAATAATATCTTCGACAAAAAGAATATGACGTCCAGCAATATCTTGATCAATATCTTTAATAATATTGATAACACCACTGCTAGATGTCCCACCATGATAACTTGACACTAACATAAAATCCATTTCAATATGGGTATCAACATGCTTTATCAACTCTGCCATAAAAGGAATGGAACCTTTTAGAATTCCTACAAAAATAGGATTTTTCCCTGCATAATCACTAGTTAATTGAGTTCCTAAATTTTTTGCTGCTGCCACGATCTCATCATGTGAAACCAAAACTTTCTTAATATCTTGTTCTAGCATCTTCTTTACCTATCTAAATTTTGAATATAAAGTTTGTTATACATTATATCATTTTTTTGACTCTTACTCAAATCACATGTTACGATTCCAGCAATTGCTAAGATTTCCCCATTTTGCTCAATAATAATAGCATTTTTTCTTTGATCTATAGGGATTTTTTGATCAATAAAGTAATGACGAAGCTTTTTATGGTGTTGGTTCAAGATAATTTCATCTTGTTCTTTTCTATGTCGAAGTAAAATTTCTGTTTCACGTGAAACAAATACTTCTTGGATGTTTTTTTCATGAAGCTCTTTTCCAAAGGAAAAGCGATAATGACCATATTCCACAATATCGTTATATTTTAACAAAATTGAATCCACTTTTAAATCAGACTGTGGACTGATTTTACGAATCTCAAAGGAATCATAATTTTTATATAACTCATAACCCGCTTTAAGTGGTTGCTGATAATTAGATTGCTTGTTCAAGATTGCTAAAATATCAGAAAACTGTGCTTTACTGAGCTGCAAATCAGGAAATTTCTTTAAATAAGCCTGTAGCAAAAAACTTTGCACAGAGTAAGGTTGAGATTGAAATTCCTGCAGATTCGTCGCTACAATATTTTTAGTTAAATGTGCTAATGCGTCCTGCATTTGAGAAATTTCTGTTCCCAATTCTATTAAATGCTTCCTAAACTGTGGATTTTCTTGTTCTAACAACGGAAAATACTCATTTCGAATTCGATTGCGCAAATAATGGTTCTCTTGGTTTGTCCAATCTTCAAAATGAAAAATAGGAGGGAAATCTGATTTTTGAAAAGAAAGCAACGGTCTTATCAATTCTCCATTTGCAAATTTTTGTTTTTCTTTCATTCCTGAAATATGAACTAAACGACTGCCACGAAGAATTCTCATAAAAATCGTTTCTGCTTGGTCATCAGCATGGTGTGCTGTTACTAATGCTGTGCATTGTTCCTCTTTCATAATTTTTTTGAAAAAAGCATAGCGAAAATCACGCGCTTTTTGTTCTGAGAATGGTCCAGAAAAACTTGATGTAAAAATGCTTACACCAAGTTTCTTTGCTATTTTTTTTAGTTTTTCTTCTTCAAAGTCAGATTCTTCTCTCACTCCATGATTAACATGAGCAAGGTAAATTTCTATTTCTAGTTTTTCGCGATATTTATAAAGCCAATCAAGCAAAGTCATAGAATCTAATCCACCAGAAATAGCAAGTAAAACTTTTCTATGATGTCTGAAATAGCCTTTTTTTTGCACCATTTGAAAAAATTGTTGTTCTATCATTTCAAAACCTCATAAATATCATCTGCAATTTTAGAAATGGTGTCATAATCAGAATGATTTGTAAAAATAGACAGAACAAAAGGAGAATTAGCATAAACAATTGCAACATCATGCTTAAAATCATAAGCATCCCCAATTTTATGAGCCACTTTTACATTTATATTTTTAGAAATACGCTGCTCATCAAAATTTGTTTGTGATAGTGCATTGATAATGTCCCCATTTTGTTCATAGATAGCTTCCATCACATTTCCTGCCATCCTTGCTGAAGCATCGCGTTTTTCCACATCCCATTTTTTCCCAGCGATTTGCTCAATTGTTGCTTGATAAGCGTTGTCTGATTGATTAGTAATATAATATCCTAAAATATTTGTAGCTGCATTATCCGATTCTTTTGCGATATGGTTCATCAATTCCTGAATGCTGTAGGATTTATTATCTGATTTTTTAGAAATGCTTCCACTACCTTCTGTATCATAAGCACCTGAATAGTCATTTACAGCAGGAATATATTTTAAACCAGAAGATGGCTTGTATTTTCCTTCATTTAATTGCTTCTGCGCATAATAAAGAATGGGAAGTTTTGCCACACTAGCAGAATACATTTCCAAATCTGGGTTGATACCAGCAGTTTTCCCAGAATCTAGTTGTTTTACATAGATAGAATAGTCTGCTTTATTGTACTTGCTTGTTAAAATCTCTTGAACTTTATCCATACGATTATCTGTATCAGACAAGTATTTCACATCAATCCAACCTTTGCCCTCAACATAAGCATATTTTCCTGATGTCGTCTCAGCAAGTTGAGTAATTTTCACTGGGTGATAAGGTAATAAATTCGTCTTCACTTCCTTTGTTCCATTTACAAAAGCTTGATTGTAAACTACAAACGACGGTTTGAGCCACATTGTTTGTGAAACATCTTCACTAGATTGGACAATATCATCATAAATCATTCGTTTATCGGCAGGAATGAATTGTCCATTTGCGAGTTTAAAAACTGGGAGTCCTTGTTCATTGACTTGTAAGTCAGAAAGTTTAATTGGTGTATTCGGAGTTAAACTCCCAGCAACTTTTTCTAAATTTAAGGACGTATAAGTTGGAATTTGCTCATAAACATTTGGATTGGTTGGAAGATCCGTGTAGTAGTTACTGTAGGTCGTACTAGTAATTTCATATTGTTGCTTTGCGGTCAATTTTACATCTTGTTCTGTACTTACTACTGTCTTTGCAGTAAAAAATGCTGGCAACAATAATAGAAATAGCAACTTACGCATGCTCTCCCCTTTCCTTTTTAGTCTCTTCTAATTTTAAAGCCTGATTCTTTCTGGATAATTCTTCTAATTTTTCATCAGAAAACTCCAAAAATTGTTCAATCGTTTTTAATAAATTTTCCATTCTTACTGTGGCAACAATCCTGGGATTGTATAGATATATTCCCCTTGTTTAGAATAATAATATTTAGCGCGTGCATATTTAGCAGCATATTCTTCATCTTTTAATTTATTAGCAAAAGCTTTTTGAGATTCTTTTTCGTTGCTTATTTCTTCGTACCTCTTTTGTAAATGCGTCAATTGTGTTCGACGTTCTAATAAATTTCGATAGCTTTGAACCAAATTAAATGTCGGTAAAATGAACAATAAGATGACTAAAATCAATACCCACCCCATAAAGCGATTCTTTTTTCTTCTTTCTTGCTCTAAATAACGGCGATGTTGGTTTTCATCTTGTATATAGCGATTATTTAATTGAACAATATTTCTAGCCATCTACTTCTACCCTTGTTTCTTTTATAATTTCATACATTTTAGTGGCATCTTCTTTTTTAGTACTGTCTTTCATTTCTAGAACACGAACTAATAAAATTTTATTTCCAAAACGAATCTCTATTTCGTCATTGATTTTTAAATCTGTTGAACTTTTAGCTAAAATTCCATTTACTTTAATTCTTCCCTTATCGGCCACCTCTTTAGCGATAGGACGACGTTTTATAATACGGGATACTTTTAAATATTTATCTAACCTCATAAAGTTACCTCAATTTATTATTTTACCATTTTTTAAGAAAATATTATAGACGAAAATGAAACTTTACAAAATTGTAAAGTTAGCAATCTTTCTTTTGATTTTTAATTTCTACTAACTTTTCTGAAAACTGCAGAAGTCCTTCTAAAATTTCATAATCTTTTTTATTTTTTACATCAAATATAACTTCAATCAATCCCTTATTTTCTGAAATTCTTGCTTTTAAATTTGTTACAGAAAGAGCTTCAAAGTAATCTTGAGTTAAGAAAAACTGTTGAGAAACTTTTTCAAATCGGACAATCACAGATTGTTGCTTTTTTTCAACAAGCTGAACAAAAGCTTGATCTAAATAAGACTTTACAAGGCCAATTTCTAATAAAAAGGCAACAACATCTGGATATTCTCCAAAACGATCTATCAATTCATTCTGTAATTCTTCATAATTTACACGACTGTCAATTTCGCGAATACGTTTGTAAATTTCAATTTTCTGCCTTTCATCAGCAATATAATCGCTAGGAAGATAGGCATCAATCTGCAAATTAATTTCAGCATTTCCTTTTTGCCTTCTTTTTTCTGTACCTTGTTTTTTAGCAATAGCCTCTTCTAATAATTGAGAATACATCTCAAATCCAACAGAATCAATAAAGCCAGATTGTGGACTTCCTAAAATATTTCCAGCACCGCGAATAGATAAATCTCGCATAGCAATTTTAAAACCAGAGCCTAATTCTGTAAATCCTTTTATAGTTTCCAAACGTTTTTCAGAAATTTCTGTCAAAGCCTTGTCAGGACGATACATGAGATAGGCATAAGCAATACGATTACTACGACCAACACGCCCTCGTAATTGATATAAAGTTGACAATCCCATATGATCTGCATTTTCAATAAAAAGAGTATTAACATTAGGAATATCAACACCAGTTTCAATAATAGTCGTTGTGACCAAAAGATCATATTCTCCATTGATAAAATCAAGTAAAGTATTTTCAAGAAGAATTTCACTCATTTGACCATGTACATATCCAATAGAAGCTTCTGGAATCAATTCTTTCAATTCTGAAACTTTTTGCTCCATTGTGTCAACTTTATTGTAAAGATAGTAAACCTGCCCTCCTCTATCCATTTCTCTTAAAACTGCATCTCGAATAACTGTTGTATTATTTTCTAAGACATAAGTTTGAACAGGATAGCGATTTGTTGGAGGAGTTTCAATAACTGATAAATCACGTATACCTAACATGGACATATGGAGTGTACGAGGAATAGGGGTCGCCGTCAAGGTTAAAACATCAACTTTCGTTTTCAACTCTTTTAATTTTTCTTTATGTTTAACTCCAAAGCGTTGTTCCTCATCAATAACAATGAGTCCTAAATCAGCAAATACAATATCTTTTGACAGGAGACGATGCGTTCCAATAATAATATCCACCTGCCCTTTTTTTAATTTTTCTAAAATTGTTTTTTGTTCTGATTTACTTTTAAAACGACTTAATACTTCAATGTTGATAGGAAAATCGTTAAAACGTTCCTTAAAGTTCGTATAGTGCTGTTGAGCTAAAACCGTAGTGGGAACTAAAATTGCTACTTGCTTATGATTATTTACTGCTTTAAAAGCAGCTCTCATAGCTACTTCCGTCTTCCCAAAACCAACATCTCCAACTAAAAGACGATCCATAGGATGATCACTTTCCATGTCTTTTTTTACTTCTTTTATAGAGCGCAACTGATCTTCTGTTTCTACATAAGGAAAATCATTATCAAATTCTTGCTGATAAGAATCATCACTAGAAAACGCAAATCCCTTTAATTGACTTCTCTCTGCGTAAAGTTTGATTAAATCCTCAGCAATATCTTCGACTTGATGTTGTACTCTCTGTTTAGTTTTTTGAAAACGTCCATCATTTAATTTATTGATTTTAGGCGCTTTACCATCACTCGCAACATATTTAGAAAGAAGCTGAATCTGATCAACAGGAATAGAAATACGATCTGCATTTTGATATTGAATAGTGAGATAATCACGATGAATTCCTGAAATTTCAATCGTTTCAATTCCTAAATATCGCCCAATTCCATGAACGTTATGAACAACATAATCTCCTTTTTCCAGCTCATTATAATTTTTCAAACGTTCAGCATTAGAAATATTCTGTCTACGAACTTTTCGTTTTACTTTTTTTTGCAGAATTTCATACTCTGTAATCAAAACAATTTTTTCATCTACAAAATTAAACCCTTGAACTAAATGCCCTTCTACTAATTGAACAGCATGTTCATGAATTTTAGTATCATTGACATAATCAAGTGAAATTTCATACTCTTGTAAAGTTTTATGTAAACTTTGTAAAGATAATAAAGAATTTGATTGTAAAATAACTGTATAGTTAGATTTTTTATAGCGACTGATTTCTTCTTTCAAAAGCAGGAATTGACTAAAAAATTCCTGCATAGGATACTGATTAAATTGATAAAGAGAATCAAATTTTAAATTTCCCAGTCCTTTATGAAAATTGGAAAAGAAGGTAGCTGGTTTATACTTTCTAAATATTGAATAAACATCTGCAAAATAAGATTGATTTGCAATAGCTTTACTAGTTTGTAAATCTTCTGTCAATAAATTTGCTGCTTCTAATTGAAACTGAGCATGTCTATTCATAATTTTTTGAAAATCATCAAAGAAAATTGGGCTATGTTTTGGAAGATAATCAAGAATTGTCCATTCATTTTGATAAAAATAAGATAATAATTTTCTAATATCAGCATGTTGAGTTTGTTCTTTTGTACTAGCTAAAATCTCCTCTAAATAAGATTTTGAGGTTGAATCTACTGTTTTTTCTATAAGATTTTCTATTTTTTTCTGTGCATTTTTATAATCTGCTTTAGCAAATATGATATCTGTAGCAGGACGAATATGCACATGTTCTACATTTTGAATAGAAATTTGATTTTCAGGATTAAATAGACGAATACCATCAACTTCATCACCAAAAAATTCAACCCGAAAAGGCATTTGACTAGAGCGCTCAAAAATATCTAAAATATCACCACGAAGACTAAACTCCCCTTGTTTCAATACTTGTGACACTTGCTTATAACCTGAATTTAACAATTGAGAAATCAAATCTTTCAACTCATATTCTTGCCCTATTTTTAAATCAATATAAGCTGAATTGAAATTAACAGGATTGGGTAAAAATAGTTGACTAGCTGCCACATTAACTATCAAAAATCCTGATTGTTGAGAATCTAATAAAAAATCTAGAGCTTCCAAACGAGAAAAAATCTTTTCTTGAGAAGAAAAGACAAACTCAGCTAACGGAGTATCATCTGCAAGAAATGTATAGACCCTCTCTTCTCCCACCAAGCCAATCAGATCACTAGAAAGTCTTTCTGCTTCACTATAAGTAGACGTTAAAATCAAAATTTTGTGATTTTCCTCTACACAAGAGGCCATTGTAATAGCCTTAGTTGAAGATGACAAACCCATTAATAACTGCCGAGTTGATTTATTTAGATTTCTTTGCCAATCAACTATTTGTTTATTTTGATTAAATAACTCAATAATATCCATCTTTTTATCCATTGTATTGTTGCATTGTTTGTTCAAAATTATTAGACTGTAAATAATAATTTACAGCACTGTCAACTTTGTCAAGTGTATTTAAAATTATAGCATAGTCTCCTTTTGAAAATTTTCCTAACACATGGTGAATAATGGTTATATTATTTTCGGGACGACCAATACCAATTTTAATTCGTTTAAATTCTTGGGTTCCTATATGTTTGATAATTGATTTGATGCCATTGTGACCACCAGCAGAGCCTTTTGCTCTAAGTCGTATTTTTCCTACTTCCATATCTAAGTCATCATAGATAACCACTAAATCTTCAATATCTAGACCATAATAAGATAAAAGAGCATAAACAGCTTTTCCACTCTCATTCATAAAGGTTGTTGGTTTTACAAAATACACTTTCTCACTATTTAAAAATGTAGAAGCTATCTCTGCTTGAAAAATTTTATCAGTTGTAAACTTTAAATTTTGTTCTTTACACATTTTGTCGATTAGCATAAATCCGACATTATGTCTTGTTTCAAAATATTTTTCTCCAGGATTTCCTAATCCTACAATCATCTTTACCATTTTTTACCTCTAAAAAGACCAAAAGGGCTGGAAAAGTTTTTCCAACCTTGTTTATATTTAATTTACAATGCTTTACACATTAAATCTAAATTCCATAATATCGCCATCTTGAACGATATATTCTTTTCCTTCTTCACGCAGTCGTCCTGCTTCTTTGACTGCTTTTTCACTTCCATATTTCACTAAATCATCATAAGACATGGTTACAGCACGGATGAAGCCTTTTTCAAAGTCTGAGTGAATAATTCCAGCTGCTTGTGGTGCTTTCATGCCACGTCTAAATGTCCAAGCTCGAACTTCCTTTTCTCCTGCTGTAAAATAAGTTCCAAGTCCTAATAAATGATAAGCTGCTCTGGTTAATTTGTCAACCCCAGATTCATTCAAGCCCATTGCTTCAAGAAATTCAACTTTATCTTCATCATCTAGCTCAGAAATTTCTTCTTCAGCACGCGCAGATATAACAACTACCTCTGCATTTTCAGTTGCTGCAAACTCGCGAATTTGTTGAACATACTCAATATTATCCGGATCTGCTACCTCGTCTTCACCAACATTCGCAACATAAAGCACTGGTTTTGTAGTCAATAAAAATAATTTTTTGACAATTTTTTGTTCTTCTTCATCAAATTCAATGGTACGTGCTGATAAACCATTTTCTAAAACTGGTTTAATTTTTTGCAAAACATGAAACTCAGCTACTGAATCTTTATCTTTTTGGGTTCGAGCAACTTTTTCCACACGTGCATAGCGTTTGTTGATACTTTCCAAATCTGCTAAAATCAACTCAAGATTAATTGTTTCAATATCAGCCATTGGATCAACAAAATTTGACTCACGTCCTTGTTCCCGCATAACATTTTCATCATCAAAAGCCCGAACCACATGAACGATAGCATCTACTTCACGAATATTAGCTAAAAATTTATTTCCTAGACCCTCTCCTTTTGAAGCACCTTTTACAATCCCTGCAATATCTGTAAACTCAAAAGTCGTTGGAACTTTTTTCTGTGGTTTGATAAATTCTGTTAATTTATCCAAACGAGCATCGGGAACTTCTACCCGTCCAACATTAGGGTCAATTGTTGCAAAGGGATAGTTAGCTGCCTCTGCTCCTGCTTTTGTAATTGCATTAAATAAAGTGGATTTTCCAACATTAGGCAATCCCACAATTCCTGCTGTTAAAGCCATTTCGCGCTTCCTTTCATCTTTTCAATTCAATAAATCATTATACCATATTTACAGCTATTTGACTTACAACTTAATCATTTTAATAAAATATTGCATTTACCTCATAAAAATATTATAATTTTATTAAGCTATAGGAGGTAAATACCATGAAAAAAAGTTATTTTAAACAATTGTTACTTGGCTTTGTTACAATTGTTTCACTAATTATCCTTGGAGCATGTGGAGCCCAAGAAAAAACAATGTCATTCCAAAGAATTGATCAAAATTTACAATATGACTTACGATTAACTTATTATTATAAACGAGATACTGTCACAAAACAAACTACTAATTCATTTTTGTCTTATAAAACCTTAGGAGCTACTAAAAAAGAAGATGTTAAAGACAGAATTGATAAAGCTTCTCAAATGTATCAAAATATTAAGGGAATTAAAGAAAAAGTCACTTATGAAGAAAAGGGAGTTAAGGAAACTGTAGAAATTAACTTTAATAAAGTAGACTTTGATAAATTAGTAACCTTGCCTGGAATGTATACAGATAAGAATACAAGAAAATCTAAAAAAATTAGTATGAAAGCTAGTAAAGAACTCTTAACAAGTAAAGGTTTTAAAGAAATTACGGACGGTAAATTTGAAAAATTAAAATAAGATCATGAAAAAGTGCTAAGAAATCAATTTCCTAGCACTTTTTTTAGTTTTCGTTCAAAATCATATCGGCTCATCATCACGATATGTTGGCAATTTGTACAGCGAATTTTAATATCCGCACCCACTCGAATAATTTCCCAACGATTTGCTTTTTTGCCTGTAGATTTAATCGTACAAGCATGTGGTTTTTTCATTTCAACAAAATTTCCTACATCATACATTAGTTTGTTCTCACTGGCGTAATCAATTGAATAAAGTTTTCTGTGTCATCGCTTGGTATCAAAGTAAATGGACGAACAGCTGAAATAAAGCTGATTGTAACTTTTTCACTATTAATAGCTTTCAATGAATCAATTAAATAAGTTGGATTAAAACTGATGGTTAAATCTTGACCTGAAATATTTTCAGTATCAATTTCTTCATTCACACGTCCAACTTCAGGAGAGTTCACATGTGCACTAACTACACCATTTATAATTTCTAATTTAACTGTTCCATTTTGAGTCGCATTTGAAAGAAGACGTGCACGTTCCATCGCATAACGAAGATTATTTTTATCAAATGTTACGATACTAGTAAATTCTGTTGGAATTAAACGGTCGGTATCAGGATAATTTCCCTCTAACAGCCGAGTGTAGAAGCTAATATTTTCACTTCTAAAGAGCAATTGATTATTTGTGAAGTAAATCTCTACTGTTTCAATATTATCCGTAAAAACGGCTGAAAATTCGCGTAGAGAACGACTAGGAATAACAACATCAAAATTATCCCCATTTTTTTCTAAGACAATCTTCTTTTGGCTCATCCGATGAGAGTCTGTTGCAACCGTCTTTAAATTTTTATTTTCTGTTAAAACAAAATGAACCCCCGTTAAAATCGGACGACTTTCTTGTGTACTAGCTGCAAAAGCTGTCTCGTTAATAATATTTTTAAGAACACTTGTTTCAAGCATCAAAGGATTACTTGCTGAAATTTCTTGAATACGAGGGTATTGATCTGCATCTTTTCCTTTTAAGGTAATTTCTGATTTATCACTAGTTAAAACAATTTGCTTTTGCTCAATTTCTTTAAAATCAAGTGTAACATCAGGAAGACTTGATACAACATTGATGAAAAAAGTTGCTTCAAGCAAAATGGAGCCTGAAGAGGTCACTAAAAGCCCTGCATTTTCGTTTTTAATTGAAATAAAATTTTCAATAGAGATTTGTCCATTTGAACCAATTAATGTAATTCCTTCATTTGTAACATCAATTTTTACTGTAGAAAGAATGGGAATAGCATTTTTAAGACTAATAGCTCGTTTTGTTGTATTTAAAGCTTGTAAAAATAAATTTTTATTGATTGAAAAGTTAATCATAGACACTCCTTTTATTATTTTATGATTATTAAGTTAATAGTAATAGTAGTTTGTGTGAAACTTGTGGAAAAGTTTCCTAATCAGCGATAGAACACAAAAACAGACCTGTTTATAAATTGTGAATAACTTTAACATTTTTTCTGCAATTATCCACAATTATCTGATTTTATTTTTTATGTTTTCTATTTCTAATCGAAGATTATCATCCGTTTCGAGCATTGTTTTAATTTTCCCATGAGCATGTATGACCGTTGTATGATCTTTACCGCCAAATTCTCTTCCAATTTTTGGAAGACTATTATCGGTTAATTCACGGGCTAAATACATAGCTACTTGTCTAGCAAGGACAATATTTTGAACCCGACGACTTCCTTTCATTTCTTTAACGCTAACTCCATAGAAATTTCCAACTTCTGTTTGGATTTTATCAATTGGAATAACTAAAATTTGACTTGCATCTTGTTTTCGAGCTCGAATAGCTTCAGCAGCAGCGTCAATTGTAATTTCTTTCAGATTTTTTACTCTAGCCATAAGAGAAATATCATTTAGAGCACCTTCTAAATCTCGCACATTTGAATCAAATTGACCTGCTAGATATTCTAAGGTATCATTTGGAAAAATGTAATCTAAACCTTCTATCTTATTGCGTAAAATAGCGATTCTTGTTTCAAAATCAGGTGGAGTAATGTTTTGAGTTAATCCCCATTTGAAGCGCGTGACTAAACGTTCTTCAAGATTATCCAGATGATCAGGACTTCGGTCGCTTGTTAAAACAATTTGTTTATTATCTCCGTGCAAAGCATTAAAGGTATTGAAAAATTCTTCTTGAGTAGAAACTTTTTTTCCTCCTAAAGATTGAATGTCATCAATCAATAAGAGATCAAGGCTGCGATAAGTTCTCTTAAAACTTTCCATTTCTCCTAATCGAAGATGTTCTAAAAAGTCGTTGATAAAAGTCTCAGCAGGAATGTATTTCACTCTAGCATCAGGAATATTTTCTAAAATTTGATTTCCAATTGCATTTAGTAAATGGGTTTTTCCTAATCCTGGTCCACCATAGATAAACAATGGATTATAAGTTGTTGCTAAATTTTCAGAAACAGCGAGTGCCGCCGATAGAGCCCAAACATTTCCATCACCTTGAACAAAATTATCAAATGTATATTTTGCTTTTAACCCAGTTTCAACAGGAGGAAGACTTGGTTTACCTACTGAATGATTTGTATTTGTTGATTGAGTAACTTCATCATTTTCCTCTTGAAAGATATAGTGTACGGTAATTTGGTCGTTATAAATTTCAAAACCTGCAGTAATGATGACATCTGCTAAATTTTGATCCCAAAATAATTGTTTGACAGGACTGTCAAGAAGTACAGTAGCTTGAAAATTTTCAACTTTCATTAACCGAGCTCCTGAAACAAAATAATCATATGTATTTTTTTTGATTTGTTTTTGAGCCAATTCTAAAACACGCGCCCAAAAATTAGCTTCTTGTGACATAAAAAACCTCCTTCCTTGCTAATAAATTCTTCGTTATATTTAATTATCCATAGAAGTTATTTTAACATAAAACGCAAAAGTTTTCCACAATCTGTGGAAATGAATTCACATTGTTCTTTAAAATTTTCCACAGATTGTGAATAAAGGAGTTTTTCTGTGATTTATTAAGGTTTTCTTATAAAATAAGAGTGGATAACTCTGTGACTTGAAAGAATAAAAATAACAGCCTTATTTAAAGCTGTCAATAATTCTTTGATATTCTTCTAGGTTTGAAAAATGAATACAAATTTTCCCTGATTGAGATTGTTCAGAAAATTGAAGAGAAATCTCTGTACCAAATATCTTTTTTAATCTTTTTTCTTCCTCTTTGAGGAAGAGATGATGTTTATTTTTTGTTACAGTTTTTGTCTGTTGGGAATGCAATTGTTTTTCTAGCTGTCGAACTGAAAGGCTTTGAGATAAGATTTTATCAAACCACTGATTTTGCTCTTTTTCTGAGAGATTAATGAGCAGACGAGCGTGTCCCTGAGAAATATTTCCTTCTTTTATCGCTTCGATAATATTGAGAGGTAAATTTAATAACCGGACGGAATTTGTAATATAAGGACGTGATTTTCCCATAGTTAGAGCGATTTCTTTATGTGTCAACCCTTTGTCAATCAAATATTGGTAAGATTGTGCTTCTTCTATAGGATTTAAATCTTCTCGTTGTAAATTTTCAATGATGGCTTGCTTCATCATTTCATCATCTGTTACTTCTTTTATAATAGCTGGTATATTTGTTAAGCCTGCTAATTTAGCAGCTCTAAAACGCCTTTCACCAGCTAGCAATTCATAACCAATTATCGGAGATTTTCGTACAATGATGGGCTGAATAATCCCATGTTCTTTTATAGAACTAGCAAGTTCAGCAATTTTTTCTTCTGAAAATTCTTTTCTTGGTTGATAAGGATTTGTTTGGATGTCATTAAGTGTGATATATTGATATTTTTCCATGTTTATATAGAATAACACACCTTTACAATTCTGTAAAGACGTGTTAATAAAGTGTCAATTATTTGAATCTAAATCTTTTGTAGATTTTGTAAGCTTAATGGTAGTAGTAGTTTCTTTTCCATCACGATAGAAAGTGATTTTTATGTTGTCACCAATTGAATGTTTGTATAAAGCGGATTGTAAATCACTTGTTGAAGAAATTTCTTTATCATCTACTTTTGTAATCACATCATATTTTTGAAGTTTTCCTTCAGCTGGCATTCCAGATTGAGCTGAACGTACAACAACTCCACTAGTTATTTTTGATGGAAGTTTTAAGCGTGATAGATCTGAACTAGACAGATTAGTGATGTCAATCATTTGGATTCCTAGAGCTGGTCGTGTAACAGTTCCATTTGCTTCTAACTGGTTAATAATGTTTATAACATCATTAGATGGAATAGCAAATCCTAATCCTTCAACCGAAGTTCCGCCGTTGCTAGCTATTTTACTTGAAGTAATACCAATTACTTGTCCTTGGATATTCACAAGTGGTCCACCAGAGTTCCCTGGGTTAATAGCTGTGTCTGTTTGAATAGCTTGTGTTGAAATCGTTTGTCCGTCTTCAGATTTTAAAGAAACATTACGATTTAAACTAGAAATAATTCCTTGCGTCACAGTGTTAGCGTAATTTGATCCGAGCGGACTTCCAATCGCAATAGCTGTCTCACCAACCGTCAATTTACTAGAATCTCCAAATTCAGCAACTGATTTTACTTTATCAGCACTAATTCGAACAACGGAGATATCAGAATAAGTATCTGACCCTACAATTTCTCCAGGAACTTTATTACCATCTGCTAAACGAATGTCAACTTTTTTAGCACCACTGATAACGTGAGTATTGGTTACTAAGTAAGCGTATTTTCCATCTTTTTTATAAATAACCCCAGATCCTTCGCTAGCTACTTGTTGAGAATTATCATTGTTATTATTTGAATCATCATTTCCAAACACGCTGTTTTGTGAATTATTATTAGCATAGGTAATAACGGATACCACAGCATCTTTCACTTTACTCACAGCTTGTGTTGTGGAATTTGTATTTTTATAAGCAGTAGTAACTTGATTAACTTTAGTCGTTGTAGAGCTATTTGTTGATAATTTAGATGAAGTTAAGTTTCCAAGTAAACCACCGATAAAACCTATAGCTAAGACCATGAAAAGCAATAACAATTTTTTTGTGAAATTTGAAGAGTTTTTCATATCTTCCTCCTAGTTATTTCAATTACTGAAAGTATAAAGAATTTAACTTAATTATAGCTTAAATGTTTTATCTTTTCCACAAATTGTGGATAACTTTTAAAATCTGTGATTTTCTAAGTCATTTATAAGGTAATTTAATTTTTTATACTGTGAATAAGGTGTGAAATAATTGTGGATATGGTAGAATAGAAATATGAAAATAAAACTTGTAACTGTTGGAAAATTAAAAGAAAAATATCTAAAAGATGGAATTGCAGAGTATGTAAAACGTTTAGGGCGCTTTACTAAATTTGAGATGATTGAACTTCCAGATGAAAAAACACCTGATAAGGCAAGTCACTTAGAAAATCAACAAATTCTTGACAAAGAAGGAAATCATATCTTATCGAAAATTAATGATAAAGAATTTGTGATTGTTTTAGCTATTGAAGGTCAACAATTTCCGTCAGAAGAATTCAGTAAGAGATTAAGCGATGTGACTGTTCGTGGATTTTCGGATATTACTTTTGTGATTGGTGGGAGTATTGGTCTGTCTACTGCTGTCAAAAAAAGAGCTAATTTGCTGATGAGTTTTGGAAAATTAACACTTCCTCATCAGTTAATGCGATTAGTTTTAGTAGAACAAATTTATCGATCGTTTATGATTCAACAAGGAAGTCCCTATCATAAGTAATCTTGACGTCATAGGCTTTTTTTGTTAAAATGATAGAGCATTGGTCTCATAGCTCAGCTGGATAGAGCATTCGCCTTCTAAGCGAACGGTCGCAGGTTCGAATCCTGCTGGGATCATATAAGAAAAGGGCACGGGAAAGCGTGCCTTTTTCTATAACTGGATAAAGAAGTCTTTTGAGATGTAAAAATGTATCGTTTAGAGTTTTTTTCAATTTATTTATGAAGATTTTGTATAATTACCTTGTAAGATTTCTTACAAAAAATAAACATTAAGGAGAAATTATGAAAAAGTTGTTTGCTAAAAAAGAGGTAGTAAAAAAGGAAGTTGTAGAATTTAAAGAACTGAATGATGAGCAGTTAGATAAAATCGTTGGTGGGGATAGGAGGGATCCTAGAGGAATGATTGGAATTGGGAAAAAATTATTTGGTTAGGAGATTTTATCATTATGAATCTGGATAAAATATTTATAATCATTTCTTTTATTATCGGAATTTTATCTTTTTCAATTGTTCATAAAAAAATTAGTAAAGTGAAAATTATAGATTTTCGCTTTACTTTATTGTGCTTGTGTTTATTTTTATTTTCATCTTTTATAAATTCGATTAATTCCTTATTAGCCTATTTATGTTTATTATTAGAGCCTATTATAATTTACTTCTATTTTTATCGCTTTAAGAAATATGAGAAGTGTATATCAGTTTTTGCAACCTTTTTAATTTATTCATCTGTAACTACCTCTGAAACCTTCTTTTCAGTCATTATTTCTTCTGTTACAGGTGATAAGTTTGTTGATAGATACTGGGGATTGTTCTATATTTTTATCAATATTATTTCTTTAGTTTTTATTTTAAAAGCAATTGATTATTTTAAGTTTAATTTTAAATATTTTAAAAAGGCGGATTTCAAAGAAAATATTGTGCAATTAAATTTTTATCTATTTTTTATTCACTTTTTATTAAATGTGTCACATTGGCTTAGTAACATGAATAATTTAAATAGTTTTTCCAGTATGATTGCTACAATTTGCTTTTTAATGTTTATGTCAACTTTATTCTACTTACAATCTATTCGTGAAAAACATGAAAAAGAAGAGCAAATTAAACAAAAAGAAAGAGAACAACTACAATTACAAAAATATACAGATGAAATTGTAAGTCTTTATAATGAAATTCGCGGCTTTCGTCATGATTACGGTGGGATGCTGGCAAGTTTCCAATCTGCCATTCATACAGGTGATATAAAAGAAGTAGAACGAATTTATCAGGAAGTACTAGTAAATGCTAATTTACAGCTTCGCTCAGATAAATATACTTATTTTGATTTAAATAACGTTGGAGATTCAGCACTTAGAAGTGTTATGACGCAAACCTTGTTTAAGGCACGTGATTATAATATAGAATTAACATTTGAAGTAAAGGATTTTGTCAAGCCCTTACCGATTAAATTATTAGATTTGGTTAGAATGACAAGCGTTCTTTTAAATAATGCCATAGAAGGAGCAGCAGAAAGCTATCAAAAAACAATGAATGTTTCCTTAGTAGATTTAGATATAGAAACTATCTTGGTCATTCAAAATTCACGGAAGAAAAGACAATTAGACTTAGAAGAGATTTACCAAACTGATTTTTCAACAAAGGGTGAAGGACGCGGCTTAGGTTTAAGCAATATCAAAGAAATTATTAACAACTATGAAGGAATTATTCTTGATACCAAAATTGAGGATGAATATTTTACACAAGTAATGAGAGTAAGGAAGGAAGGTTTATAATGAAAGTATTAGTATTAGAAGATGAAATTACACATCAAGTAAGAATGGAAACAACTTTGGCAGAGATTGCGAAAGAAATGGGAATTACAATAAAAGTTAAAGTAACTGGAAAAGTAAGAGAATTTAAAGAATATATTGAAAACGATGAAGTAAATCAATTATATTTTTTAGATATTGATATCAAAGGAGAGGAAACAAAAGGTTTAGAAATAGCAAAATTTATACGTCATCACAATCCGTATGCCATTATTGTTTTTGTTACAACGAAATCAGAATTTGCCACTATGACCTTCAAATATAAGGTATCTGCACTGGATTTTGTTGATAAAAATTTGAGTGATGTTGCTTTTAAAAACATATAAAAGACAGCATTGAGTATACAAAAGCGACATTGATTGAAAATAAAGATATGGTGGATTATTTTGAATATAGCTTTCGTGGCGGAGAGGTTAGAATGCCTTTTAATGACATTTTATATATTGAAACGACAGGCTCTTCTCATAAATTAAGAATTGTCGGTAAAAACTTTTTTAAAGAATTCTATGGCACTATTGCAGATATTCAAGAAAAAGATAAAGAAACAAGACGTTTCTTTTCACCTCATAAATCCTACCTAGTCAATATTGGAAACATCAAAGGTTATGATAAAAAAATGCGAGAAATAATTTTTTATGAAGATCATCGTTGTCCGATTACTCGAATGAAAATTGGAAAATTAAAAGCTATTTTAGAGGAATTAAAAGGATAAATAGAATAGATAATGAAATAGCAAATATAGTTAAATTTTTAAATAAAAACTATTGACAAAGTTCTCCAAACTGGTATAATAGTATATGTTCTGTGAAAGAACATATATGGTCCGTTGGTCAAGGGGTTAAGACACCGCCTTTTCACGGCGGTAACACGGGTTCGAATCCCGTACGGACTATATCATCCGGCATAGCTCAGTTGGTAGTAGCGCATGACTGTTAATCATGATGTCGTAGGTTCGAGTCCTACTGCCGGAGCTACTAAGCATTCTTTAGGAATGCTTTTTTTACATTGTAAAAATATAATAAAAACCAAACTGTTTTCTTGTGCAGTTTGGTTTTTCAATTATAACGATTTTTTCTTACGTATCTTATTGTAAATTATAAATAACGCGATTCCAGATAAAAATGCTGTACTACCTTCTTTAAGACCATTTGGGATAAATGTCAGTTTTATTTTTCCTGCGCCTTTTTTGACATCAATTTTCATAAAGCCATTTTGTGCTCTTGAAATTTTAATTGATTTTCCGTTTTGTGTGGCAGTCCAACCTTTATCATAAGGAATTGTGAAGAATAAAGAACTATCTCGTTGAGCTTGATAATGTGCTGTTATTGTGTTATGTTTTGTTGTTACAGATACTTTTTGTCGTTGAATCTTGTTTATTGCTTGTTGAAAATGACTGGTGTCAAGCTTATAAAATTCAGGACTATCAAATGAAACTTTTGAATTATCTGGGAAAGATATTTTAACGGTTATGATTTGTTTTTGCTTAAAATAACCAAGATTAAAAAATGGAAAGACATTGTTGGTACCATAATGCATTTTTTGATTGTTATTTACAGTTATGTCAACTGATTTTTGGTTATCATTTGAGAAAGTTAAGTTTGGCAGAGTTAAATAAACTTGACTATTTGCTGGAACTTCTAAAATGTAAGTGATGCTGGCAAAAGAGTCATAACTTTCTTTATCTACTTCTGCAGCTATTCTATTTCCAACTTGCTTAACATTATGATTACTTGTAGGAGGTAATCTGTGATAGTATTTTAAATTTAATCCAGAAAGCTGATTGAGAAAACGAGTTTGATTATCTAATGTTAAGTGATTAAATTTTACATCTTTGTAAATTGAATTTGTTAAAAATACTAGTGAGTTAGCATTCTTATTTTCATAAAGTGCTAAATTATCTTTTGTTTTAATGGAAGTAAAACCATATTTTTGAGGATTGTTTGTTGAAATATTATATTTTACACCCAATAAGCTATCCATAAGGATACTATTGTTTTGATAACGTAAGTTTAAATTAGTTCCAGATGATTTAAAACCTAATTTATCAAGAATAGAACTAGCTGCAATATTGCGAACAGAAGAAAATTGAGAGATACCATTATAATTGTATTTCATACTGTCATTTCCGGTTTGAATAGCTAATTTTTCAGTTCTAAAGAAATTGGAATTTTTCTTTTTACTGTAGTTGACGAGTAAATCAATAGCTGTTAAATCTTGTTCATAAGCATTTCTACTTGCAAAGACCCATTCTTTTGCAATTCCTTCCATTTGATAAAAACTATTTAAACTTAGTTCAAAGCAAACAAATAATAAAGTAGAAACAGTAAATATTTTAACAGAAATATATTTTTTTGCATAAGCCCAAGAAATTAAAAGATAAGCGACTAAAAATTCTAATGTTAAGATGAAATTAACAGAACCTAAAAATTTATAATGCTTCTTAAAAATAAAAGTAGCAATAAAACCAAGTCCTAAGATAGAAAAACTGGCTAGAATGTTTGTGAATTTAATTTCTTTTAGACGCTCCAAGCTTTCAGCCGCTAAGAAAATAATGACAGTAGAAAAAGTCCAAGAGTAACGATGTAGGAACATATTTGGCGCGTGCATACCTTGCCAGAGCAGATCCAAAGGCTGTAAGTAAAAACTAGCTACTAAGAATATAATTAAAATAACATAGGAAAGTTTCACGTGAAACTTAATAGACTTTAAAGTGAAGAAGAGAATCGCTAGTAATAATGGAACAAGCCCAACATAAATCATCGGAATAGAGCCATATTTAGTTGTGTCAAAAGATCCAACAAAGTTTTTGGCAAAAATATCTAAATACCAGCTTTTTTCAGTCAGTAAGGTTGTCACTTTTGTTAATTTTTCACCATGAGTTTTTAAATCTAGAAAGGTTGGCAGAATCATGATGAGGCTAGTTATACCAGCTAAAATTGACACAACTGTAAAGTCTATGAAAGATTTAATCCTAATTTTAAAGTCCCATGAAGTTTGAACAAAGAACCACAATACAAGAAAGACTGCCATCATATACCCAAAATAATAATTTTGAATAAAAAGAATTGACAAAGCTGTAAAGTAAAGAACACGTCTTTTTTGAGTAATCAACTGATGTAAACCAAGTAAAATAAGTGGAATAATAATGAAGACATCTAGCCAAGTTTTTATTTCAAGTTGACTAACTGCAAAACTCATTAGAGCGTAGGAAGTTGACAGTATTAATATAAGATAAGGAGAAATTTTTTTAAAGATACCTTTAATACTGATGAAACAAGTTAATCCCATCAAACCAAACTTTATCAAAGTAAATAAGTATACTTCATCTGGCATATTTTTTAGATTGAAAAAATAAACTAAAGGTGATAAAAAACTCCCTAGATAATAGCTAGATAAGGCATAAAAGTTCAAACCGAGTCCACTTGTAAACGTATAAAAGATGTTATCTGTACCATGCAAAATATTCCTTAAAGTGACATCAAAAATAACATATTGATGAAATCCGTCTCCTAATAGCGGAGAAGTGTCACTTTTCCAATAGATTCCATTTATAAGGTAAGTTATAAACAGAATAAAAAATGGAATAAAAAAGGCTATCAAATAATAATTTTTGAAGAGTTTTTTGATTTTTTTCATAAGCTATCGTAAAATACTAAAATTTAAGGAACTGAATCTTTCATCAGCTCCTATTTTTTGAAAAGTTTAATCTTTCCAAAGACTATTGACTTTTTCTTGTACTTCTTGATTTTCTAAAAATTCATCATAGGTTTCGTCAATACGATCAATGACACCATTTTTAGAAAGAACAATAATATGATTAGCAAGTGTCTGGATAAATTCATGATCGTGGCTAGCAAAAATAATAGATTCTTTAAAGTTTTTTAGACCGTCATTTAGGCTAGAAATAGATTCTAAGTCTAAGTGGTTGGTTGGATCATCTAGTACTAAAACGTTTGATTTGAGAAGCATAAGTTTTGACAGCATGACACGAACCTTTTCACCACCTGACAAGACGTTGACAGACTTGTTAACCTCATCACCAGAGAAAAGCATACGACCTAGAAATCCTCGAAGGAAGGTGTTGTCATCTTCTTCTTTACTTGCAAATTGACGGAGCCAGTCAAGAATAGATTCACTGTTGGAAAAATCTTTGCTATTGTCTTTTGGTAAATAAGATTGACTAGTTGTAATACCCCACTTGACAGTTCCTTCATAGTCAATATCTTCCATAATAGCTCGAATCAAAGCGGTTGTTTGAATGTCATTTTGTCCAATCAAGGCTGTCTTGTCACCCGGACGCAAGATAAAGCTGATGTTGTCAAGGATGACTTCACCGTCAATCTTGACAGAAAGGTTTTCGACTGTCAAGAGGTCATTTCCGATTTCGCGTTCGGCTTTGAAGTTAATAAATGGATATTTACGGCTTGATGGGACAATTTCTTCCAGTTCAATTTTGTCAAGCATTTTTTTACGAGAAGTTGCTTGCTTAGATTTTGAAGCATTAGCAGAGAAGCGAGCAACAAATTCTTGCAGTTGCTTGATTTTTTCTTCTGCTTTAGCATTACGGTCTGCTAAGAGTTTAGCAGCTAATTCACTAGATTCTTTCCAAAAATCATAGTTACCAATATAGAGTTTGATTTTGCCAAAGTCTAAATCAGCCATGTGTGTACACACTTTGTTGAGGAAGTGACGGTCGTGGGATACAACGATAACGGTATTTTCAAAATCAATCAAAAAATCTTCTAACCAAGAGATGGATTGAATGTCAAGACCGTTGGTCGGTTCGTCTAGCAGCAGAACATCTGGTTGACCAAATAGAGCTTTAGCAAGGAGAACTTTTACTTTATCTCCATTGGATAATTCACTCATATTTTGATAGTGAAGATTTTCTGGGATATTCAAGTTCTGGAGGAGTTGAGAGGCTTCACTTTCAGCCTCCCAGCCACCTAATTCAGCAAATTCACCTTCTAACTCAGCTGCTCGGACACCGTCTTCATCAGAAAAATCAGGTTTCATGTAAATGGCATCTTTTTCTTTCATAATGTTATAAAGATGCTCATTTCCCATGATAACTACATCAATCACTCGTTCTTCTTCATAATCAAAGTGATTTTGCCGAAGGACTGAGAGACGTTCGTCTGGTCCGAGTGAGATATTTCCAGTCGTTGGTTCGATATCTCCAGATAGGATTTTTAAAAATGTTGATTTTCCTGCACCATTAGCACCAATTAAACCATAAGTATTTCCTTTTGTAAATTTGATATTCACATCATCAAATAATTTTCGATCACTAAAGCGTAGTGATACATCTGATACTGTAAGCAATATTTTTCTCCTAATTCTGTAATTAGTTTCATTTTACTAGAAAATTTGACTTTTTTCAAATGATTCAGGGATAAAATATGACATTTTAGAATATTGATAAGTAAGAGAAATTTCAAAAATTTATAATGAATTTAGAATATTTTTAGGAGGAGAAAATGAAAATTTTATTGGTAAATGGTTATCAAAAACATGATTTTTGTAAAGGAGAATTAAATTTTAGTTTGTATAATATTATGTTGGATAAATTACGTCACAATCATGATGTGCAATTATCGTCAGTTGAGGACTATAATGTAATAGACGAGAGAAATAAGTTTTTGTGGGCAGATTTGATTATTTTTCAATTTCCTATTTATTGGTTTAATGTACCTGGGAAGTTGAAATTATATATGGATGAAGTCTTTGAATATGGTCAATTTTATTCATTTGCAGATACTTATGGACAAGGTGGTTTAATGAAAAATAAAGAATATATCTTGTCCACAACTTGGAATGCACCAGAAGAAGTTTTTAATAATCCGGCTGCATTTTTTGATGGAAAAAATATAGATGATGTTTTGATTTCATTCCATAAGACCATGGAATTTTGTGGTTTAAAGAAAAGAAAAACACTATCTTTTCATAATGTTGTGAAAAATCCTCAATTTAAATTTTATAAACAGACAATAGAAGATTATTTTTTAAAAGAGTTGTAAATAGTGTAAAGGGGGCGTAAAGTGTTAGTTGTTTTTAATTTTAAAAATCAGATGTCAATCAAGCAACAATTAGAATTGTTAGAGAAGTTCAATCAACCAATGAGCAAACAACATCAATTGATTATTGCTCCTATCATACCGGATTATAATGTATATCATTTTGACATTGCAGTTCAAAATTTGTCAATTAAAGGAAGAAATGTAGGTGATTTATCGCCTCAACATTTAAAACATTACAATATAAATTATGCTTTTGTAGGTCATTTAGAAAGGCAAAAGTATTTAAATGAAACAACAAGAATGATTCGCTCAAAGATTGACAATGCTTTACAGAAAGATATTATTCCTATTATTTGTGTAGGAAATCATGAAAATCCTATTTTTGAATGCGCAACATATTTAGATGATCTAGATCTTCAGGATAAACATATTATTGTAGCTTACGAAATATTGAGTGCAACATTAAAAGGAAAAAAAGATTATTCCTTTACAGATGTTGAAGAAAGTTTTCAAGATTTAAAAGATTATTTGGATAATTTAAGTGTAAAGTTTGGGTTTACATATCAGTTGATTTTTGGTGGTGGTGTAAACCGTGAAGATATTGAACAGATTTTAACTATTGGATTTGATGGGATTCTTATTGGAGATAGAATTGAAAGCTTGGTTGAAACACACCAATACTTACTAAAAGATACTCTTGTATTGATGTAAAAAGATAAGGGGGAGAAAAAATGAAATCAATTTTAGTGACAGGAGGAGCTGGATACATTGGCTCTCATACTGTAAAGGCGCTTTTAGATGCTGGTTATGATGTACATGTTTTGGATAATCTAGCATCAGGTGTTAGGGAAGCGGTGGATGTAAGAGCACGCTTTAAAGAACTGGATGTTTATGATGAGTCTGCATTAAAAGCTTATTTACAATCTTATAAAATTGATGCTGTGCTACATTGTGCGGGTGAAATAGTCGTTAGTGAAAGTATTGAAAATCCCAGTAAATATTTTTCGGCAAATGTAGCAGGTATGAATCAGGTGTTAAAAGTATTATCTGCAGTAGGAATTGATAAAATTATATTTTCTTCTACAGCTTCAGTTTATGGCAATAATTGTATGGATAAACCTGCAAATGAAGATACGCTATTAAATCCAGTAAATCCTTATGCAGAGACAAAACTGATGGGAGAACGCATGATTTATTGGATGGCCAACCGCTATAGTTGGAAATATGTCATTTTTCGGTATTTTAATGTTGCTGGCGCTGCTATGGATGCTTCAAATGGTTTGAGAGTTAAAAAACCGACACATATCATCCCTAATATTAATAAAACGGCTCTTGGACAAAATGATGCTTTAAAAATTTATGGCGATGATTATGAAACGCGAGATGGCTCATGCATTCGTGATTATATTCATGTTTTAGATTTAGCGCAGGCACATGTAAAGGGATTTGATTATTTGTTTACAGATTCGTCAACTTCACAGATTTTCAATTTAGGAACAGAACAAGGTTATACTGTCAAGGAAATTTACAATACTGTAGAGCAAATTTTACAGCAAAAAATTCCTCATGAAATTGTGGCACGTCGTTCTGGTGATCCAGCAAGTGTGTTAGCAAATGCCTCTAAAGCAAAAGAATTTTTAAATTGGCAAGCAACTTATTCTTTGAAAGATATTATATTATCTGATTATAAATGGCGTGTGAAAGCTGGTAATTCAATTGTCAAATAATTTTAAGAAGTATAGAAATAGTTTCTACACATTTTTCTTGAAAATGGTATAATATTATCAAGAAAATTCAAGGAGAATGTGATGTCAAAACCTATTATTTTAACAGGAGATCGTCCAACAGGAAAATTACATATTGGTCATTATGTAGGAAGTTTGCGAAATCGTGTTTTATTACAAGATGAAGGAAAATATGAATTATTTGTATTTTTAGCTGATCAGCAAGCCTTGACAGATCATGCTAAGGATCCTAAGACAATTGTAGAGTCAATTGGAAATGTAGCATTAGACTATTTAGCTGCTGGATTAGATCCTGAAAAGACAACCATTTTTATTCAAAGTCAAATTCCTGAGTTGTCAGAATTGTCAATGTATTATATGAATTTGGTGTCATTAGCGCGTTTGGAACGTAACCCAACTGTCAAGTCAGAAATTGCTCAAAAGGGATTCGGTGAAAGCATTCCAACTGGTTTTTTAGTTTATCCAATTGCACAAGCAGCAGATATTACTGCCTTTAAAGCGAATTATATTCCAGTAGGAAATGATCAAAAACCAATGATTGAACAAACTCGTGAAATTGTACGTTCTTTTAACTATACTTATAATTGTGATGTCTTAGTAGAACCTGAGGGCATTTATCCTCAAAATGAAGCAGCAGGACGTTTGCCGGGGCTTGACGGAAATGCAAAAATGTCTAAATCTTTAAATAATGGTATTTATTTATCTGATGATATGGATACTCTACAAAAGAAAGTGATGAGCATGTATACTGATCCTGACCATATCAAGATTGAAGATCCTGGTAAAATAGAAGGCAATATGGTTTTCCATTATTTAGATGTGTTTGGTCGTCCAGAAGATGCGCGAGAAATTACAGCCATGAAGGAACACTATCAACGAGGCGGACTGGGAGATGTGAAAACAAAACGCTATTTATTAGAAATTTTAGAGCGCGAGTTAGGACCGATTCGTGAACGTCGTGTTGAATTTTCGAAAGATATGGGAGCAGTCTACACTATGCTACAAAAAGGTAGCGAAAAAGCACGTCAAGTAGCTAGTCAGACTCTTTCTGATGTAAAATCTGCTATGGGAATTAATTATTTCAAATAAATTAAGAAAGACTGTCACTAAAAGTGATGGTTTTTTAGATAATAGTGATTGACAAATACAGATAGAATGGTATCATATTAACAATAAATACGAGCTGTGCTCAATCAATAAAGAAAAGAGGAATTGTGGATGTCTAACTGGGACACTAAATTTTTGAAAAAAGGTTTTACTTTTGATGATGTATTACTCATTCCTGCAGAGAGTCATGTTTTGCCAAATGATGCGAATTTACAAACAAAATTGGCTAAAAATTTGACACTCAATATTCCAATTATCACCGCAGCAATGGATACTGTTACAGAAAGTAAAATGGCCATTGCTATTGCTCGTGCTGGAGGTCTTGGTGTTATTCACAAAAATATGTCTATTGAGCAACAAGCAGATGAAGTTCGGAAAGTTAAACGATCAGAAAATGGGGTTATCATTGATCCATTCTTCTTGACTCCGACTCATACGGTATCAGATGCAGAAGAATTGATGGAACGTTATCGTATCAGTGGTGTTCCTGTTGTTGAAACGCTTGAAAATCGCAAATTAGTTGGGATTATTACAAATCGTGATATGCGATTTATTACGGATTATAATCAACCTATCTCAGCGCATATGACGAGTAAAAATCTAGTAACTGCTCCTGTTGGGACAGACCTTGAAACGGCAGAGCGGATACTTCATGAGCATCGTATTGAAAAATTGCCATTGGTTGATGACTACGGTCGTTTATCTGGTCTGATTACAATTAAAGATATTGAAAAAGTAATTGAATTTCCAAATGCAGCTAAAGATGAATATGGTCGTCTTTTGGTTGCTGGTGCAGTAGGAGTTACTTCTGATACATTTGAGCGTGCAGAAGCTTTATTTGAAGCAGGTGCAGATGCTATTGTCATTGATACAGCACATGGACATTCAGCGGGAGTACTTCGGAAGATTGCTGAGATTCGTGAACATTTTCCAGAACGAACGTTGATTGCAGGAAATATTGCTACTGCAGAAGGTGCACGTGCGTTATACGATGCTGGAGTTGATGTTGTGAAAGTCGGAATCGGTCCAGGGTCAATTTGTACCACTCGTGTCATTGCTGGAGTTGGTGTACCTCAAGTGACGGCAATTTATGATGCTGCACAAGTTGCGCGTGAATACGGGAAAACAATTATTGCAGACGGAGGTATTCAGTATTCAGGAGATATTGTGAAGGCACTGGCTGCGGGAGGAAATGCGGTCATGCTCGGTTCAATGTTTGCTGGTACAGATGAGGCGCCAGGTGAAACGGAAATTTTCCAGGGTCGTAAGTTTAAAACTTATCGCGGAATGGGTTCGATTGCAGCTATGAAGAAAGGGTCAAGCGATCGTTATTTCCAAGGTTCTGTTAATGAAGCAAATAAATTGGTACCGGAAGGAATTGAAGGTCGTGTAGCTTATAAAGGTGCAGCAGCAGATATCGTTTTCCAAATGATTGGGGGAGTTCGTTCTGGTATGGGATATTGTGGAGCAGCCAATCTCCAAGAGCTACATGACAAAGCTCAATTTATTGAAATGAGTGGAGCTGGTTTGAAAGAAAGCCACCCTCATGATGTTCAAATTACGAATGAAGCTCCAAACTATTCTGTACAATAAGATCTATTATAAAAGCTCTGCATTATCTACTGCAGAGCTTTTATAATTAACATACTTTACAAACGTGTAAAGCGTGTTAATATCTAGTTTATACCTTATCTTCAGTTAAATGTCCTTCGTGAATTGAGAAAATTTTAATATTAGAAGGCATGTTTTGTAGATGTTCTAGAGTTGTTGTTGTCATAAATGTTTGGATATTTTGAGAAATAGTTTCAAGTAAATTAAGTTGACGACTATTGTCAAGTTCACTCATAACATCGTCAAGTAGAAGAATTGGTTTTTCTTTAGTAACAGTTTCCATGAGCTCAATTTCTGCCAGTTTGAGAGATAAAACCACGCTTCGATGTTGTCCTTGACTACCAAAATTGGCATTCATGTCATTGATATAAAAAGCAATATCATCTCGATGGGGACCAACTCCAGTATTTTTTTTAAATAAATCTCTACTACGGCTTTGCTTTAATGCAATTTGGAAAGATTCTTTTAACTTATTGGAATCTGAAAGTGGAACAGAAGAGCAGTACTTAATGGTTAAGTTTTCTAAATGACTTGAGAGTTCCAAATGTTTTTGTTGACCAAAGTGCTCTAATTTTTTGAGAAATTCTATCCGATGCTGCATAACACGACAACCAAACTCTACTAACTGATCATCCAAGACAGTTAAAAAAGTCTCATCTATCGTTTTGGCTGTTTTTAAATAAGTATTTCTTTGTTTTAAGACATGGTGGTAATGTGATAAATCAGATAAATAGATTGGTTTAATTTGCCCCAATTCTATATCAATAAATTTTCGTCTAAGGGCTGGAGCTCCTTTAATCAACTGTAAATCTTCTGGAGCAAATAAAACAACATTCATATTTCCAACATAATCAGATAGTTTGCTTTGTTTTAGATGATTAACTTTTGTAATTCTTCCTTTAGGTGTCAAGTCAATTTCCAAAGAAATATTTCCAGTTTGCTTGACAAGTTGTCCAGATATTTTCAGGGTATCTTTGGAGAAATAAATTAAATCTTTGTCTGAACGAGTTCGATGACTTCGTGTCAATGCAAGAAAATAGATAGCTTCCAAGATATTTGTTTTTCCTTGAGCATTTTGACCTAGAAAAATATTGAGACCAGAATGAAAATCTATTTCAGTTGCTTCATAATTACGAAAATGTTGAATTTGTAAGTTTTTTAACCACATATTAAATACCTGGGAAGCGGATAGGAGCTTTTTTATTAGATTTATTGGCTTTTTGATTTACTGTTGTTGATTTACTTTTTTTGATATTTTTGTTCATTTCTTTTACAAGGGTGGCAACTCGTCTTTTTTCTAAAAGTTCTTTTTCATGCTCCCCCCTGTCCTTTTCATTTGGTGCAGTCAGCAGTATTTCTAATTTTTGATTTGGAAGAGTAATAGTATCGCCAATGTGAATTTTCTTTCCGCGGCGAGTTTCGAGCTCTCCATTAAAATAAACTTGATTTTCTTGAAGAAAACTTTTAATAGCACCACCACTTTGAATGATTCCGACTTCTTTTAATAAAGCTTGTAGAGTGATGTAGTCATCAAATAATTTATATTTCATAATTCACCTCGATCTTTGCCATTATATCATAATTAGATGAAAAGATGATATTAGAATTATCACAAGCACACCATTAAGAAAACGTTTTAAGTTGAAAGAATAAAGCTTGAAGGAGAAATTAGGAATCGTTTCGTGATATAATAGAAGTCAATATTAAAAGAACATGAGGGACACTATGGAGCTGGTTTCTGGAGTAGATCTCCATTTTATAACATCCAAAAAATTTAAAACGAATCGAATAAGAATGAGGTTTTCAGCTCCGATGTCTACGGATACGATAGCAGGGCGCGTGCTGGTTGCAAGTATGCTTGAAACAGCTAATGAAGCCTATCCAACTTCGCAGATTTTTCGTGAACGATTAGCAACTCTTTATGGTGCCAACTTTTCAACGGGATTATCACGCAGAGGACTAATACATTACGTGGATTTGAATATCTCTTTTGTTAGCGATGCGTTTTTAAGTCGAAAAAATACACTAACAGGAGAGATACTTGATTTTTTAAAAGATAGCTTGTTAAAACCTTTAGCGAATGAAGGAGCTTTTAATCAGGCTGTTTTTGAAATTGAAAAAACGAATGTACTCAATGATTTAAAAGCTGAAAGTGAAGATCATTTTTATCACGCACATCAAGAGCTGAATAAATTATTTTATACAGAAAAGGAAATGCAAACTCCTCGTTTAGCTACGCCAGACTTAGTTGACAAGGAAACACCAGAAAGTAGTTTTGCTATTTTTCAAAAAATGCTTCAAAATGATAAAATTGATATCTTTTTTATGGGTGATTTTAATGAGATTGAAGTCTGTGAATATATGAAAACCTTTGGTTTACATCCTCGTCAACTTAGTTTACAACTGCATTATCATCAAGAATTTTCGAATGTTTTAAAAGAATCATTGGAGCGAAAAGATGCTCATCAATCTATTGTTGAATTAGGATATCATTTTTCTACTCAATATGGTGATAAGACTCATATCCCTCTTATTGTATTAAACGGACTTTTAGGTGGCTTTGCTCATTCAAAATTATTTGTTAATGTTCGAGAAAAAGAGGGTCTAGCTTATACAATTTCAAGTAGTATTGATATTTTTTCGGGTATGATGCGTATTTATGCTGGAATTGATAGGAAAAATCGAACAAAAACAGTGAGTTTAATTTATCGACAAATTGCAGATTTAAAAAACGGACATTTTACTGATGAGGCGTTAAATCAGACCAAAAAAATGCTACGAAATGCGATGCTCCTTTCTTTAGATAGGCAAAATACGTTGATAGAACAAGCTTATATGGCATCTGTTTTGCAGAAAACATTTATGCCAATTGCTGTTTGGTTAAATGCTTTAGAAGCAATCAGCCGAGAAGATATCATTGTTGCTGCAACACAACTCAGGCTACAAGCGATTTATTTTATGGAAGGAAAATAATGCAAACTTTAAAAATGGAGAGGAAGGATTATCCAGCAGTTGGAGAAGCAGTCTATCAGACTACTTTACGAAATGGTCTAAAAGTATTTCTTTTACCCAAACGAGATTTTAATGAAACTTATGGGATTATGACAGCAAATTTTGGCTCAATTGATACTTCTTTTATTCCACGTGGTTCTAATCAAGCTGTTCAATACCCTGCAGGAGTTGCACATTTTTTGGAACATAAATTATTTGAGGATGAAAATGGTCAAGATTTTTTACAACAGTTTGTTGAATTAGGCGCTGAGAGCAATGCCTTTACAAGTTTTACTAAGACCAGTTATCTTTTTTCGGCGACGGACAATGTTTTAGAAAATGTGAGATTGTTGCAAAGTTTACTAGAAAATGCTTATTTCACAGAAAAATCCGTTCAACGTGAACAGGGAATTATCCAGCAAGAAATTGATATGTACAAAGACAATCCAGATTATTGCCTGTTTTTTCACACTTTAGCAAATCTTTATCCAGACACTCCATTGGCAGAAGATATTGCAGGAAGCATTGAATCAGTTACAGAAATAACCGTTGAGGATTTGGATGAAAACTTTGAAACCTTTTATCATCCATCTAATATGAGTTTACTGCTGATTGGTAATTTTGACTTAGAAAAGACCATTGCTGTTATTCAGGAACAACATGAATCTTTGAAGGGAATTGATGAAGAAAGTTTGATTAGACGTTTTCCCCTTGCGTTAAATCCTGTTATTTCTACTGGGAGTGTTCGAATGGAAGTGGCAAGTTCTAAACTTGCAATCGGATTACGTGGGAGTCAATCGTTAGCGGGAACCGATTTATTTCGTTATAAGACTGCTTTAAAACTACTATTTGCAATGATGCTTGGTTGGACATCTAAAAGATTTCAAACGCTTTATGAGGCTGGAAAAATAGACAACTCATTATCGTTAGAAGTTGAAGTAGAAAAAGATTTTCACTTTGTGATGTTAACAATGGATACTAGTGAGCCAGTTGCTCTGTCTCACCAATTTCGTTCTGCGATTCGTGATTTTGAAAAAGACCCTGATGTAACAGAAGAGCATCTTGATATTATAAAAAGTGAAATGTTTGGTGATTTTTTACATGGACTGAATTCATTAGAATATATTGCCACTCAATACGAAACCTTTTCAGAAGGGGATAATCTATTTGATTTACCAAAAATATTACAGACAATCAGTTTAGTTGATGTGATTGAAATAGGACATCATTTTATTGATTCTTGTGAAATGATTGATTTCACTATTTTTCCAAAATGATTTCATATTTTAGTGAAATTTGGTAAAATAGTGTTTAATAGAAAGAAGGCTAGTGTGTATGAGAAAGAAAACAATCGGTGAAGTCCTGAGGTTAGCTCGTATTAATCAAGGAATGAGCTTGGAAGATTTACAAAAGAAAACAGATATTCAGTTAGAGCTACTGGAAGCTATGGAAGCTGATGATTTTGATCGTCTTCCCAGTCCCTTTTATGCTCGTTCTTTTCTAAGAAAATATGCTTGGGCTGTTGATTTAGATGAGCAAATTATTCTTGATGCTTATGAAGAAGGAAGCATGATTACTTATGATGAAGTGGATGTTGATGAGGAAGAGAATTTTAGAAGTCGAAGAACAAAAAAACAACGAACTTCTTTTTTACCATTATTTTATCTGACGATTCTTGCATTAGCTATTTTATCTTTTGTTAGTTATTATGTTTGGACATACGTTCACCATAACTCATTAACAACCACTCCTTCATCAAGTTATAGTGTTGTAAACAAACAGACAACCACTTCTTCTAGTTCGACTAGTGAGGCAACTTCTAGTGAATCTTCTAGCAGTTCAAAGACAAATTTGATTGTATCAGGAAATGGTAACAACTTGACAGCAACCTTGACAGGTGCAACTGGTCCTGTCAATTTAAAACTATCTGTTAGTGATACAACTAGTTGGGTAAGTGTTACAGGTACAGACTTAGAAGGTGGTGCAACATTAAGTCCTGAGAATCAAAGTGTGTCAACTACAATCTCTCCAGGGACCGCTTCAACAATTACTCTTGGTGTGGTTCAAGGTGTGACCATTACAATTGATAATCAACAGATTGATACGTCAGGCTTGACAAGTTTGACAGGTACAATTACACTTATAATAAATAGTTAAGGAAAAGAAAATGAAAAAAGAAAATATTCCCAATGCTTTAACTCTTTTGCGGATTGCTTTAATTCCAATTTTTATTTTAGTACTATCCTTGGGCCACTCTGTTGGAATACATGTCTTTGCAGCGATTATTTTTGCAGTAGCCAGCATTACAGATTATTTGGATGGATATTTGGCTCGTAAATGGAAGGTTGTAACAAATTTTGGGAAATTTGCTGATCCGA
This sequence comes from Streptococcus sp. HF-2466, assembly GCF_015594645.1. NCBI lineage: Bacteria > Bacillati > Bacillota > Bacilli > Lactobacillales > Streptococcaceae > Streptococcus > Streptococcus sp. HF-2466. The sequence continues at coordinate 3,816 of NZ_JADNQU010000013.1, read as the reverse complement.
TGGCAGATAAGTTATTGGTCATGTCAGCTTTTATTATGTTGATTGAAATGAATATGGCACCTGCTTGGGTGGTTGCGGTTATCATTTGTCGAGAGTTAGCTGTGACAGGTTTGCGGCTATTGTTGGTTGAAACTGGAGGAACAGTTTTAGCAGCAGCGATGCCTGGGAAAATAAAAACATTTACGCAGATGTTTTCCATTATTTTTCTGTTATTGCACTGGACACTGCTAGGACAAGTTTTGCTATATATCGCATTGATTTTTACGATTTATTCAGGTTATGATTACTTCAAAGGAAGTGCTTATCTCTTTAAAGACACATTTAGATAATATGAAAAATATCATTGAAGTTCAGCATTTAAAGTATAAATACGATAATCATGTAGATAGTTATATCCTTAAAGATGTGACGTTTCACGTGAAACAAGGAGAGTGGCTGTCTATTGTGGGGCATAATGGCAGTGGCAAGTCTACGACGATTCGTTTAATAGATGGCTTGTTGGAAGCAGAAAGTGGCGAGATTATCATTGATGGAGATAAATTAACTTTTGAAAATATCTGGGAAAAACGGCGGCATATTGGGATGGTTTTTCAAAATCCAGATAATCAATTTGTAGGGGCGACTGTTGAGGATGATGTTGCCTTTGGTTTGGAAAATCAAGGGATGGATTACCAAACGATGTTTGACAGAGTTCAAGAAGCATTAGACATTGTTGGAATGCAAGATTTTAAAGAACGTGAACCTGCAAGGCTTTCTGGTGGACAAAAGCAGCGCGTGGCTATTGCTGGTGTGGTTGCTTTGCGTCCTGACATCATTATTTTAGATGAAGCAACTAGTATGTTGGATCCGGAAGGGCGTTTAGAGTTGATCCAGACAGTTAAAAAGATTAAAGATCGACATGGAATGACTGTTATCTCTATCACGCATGATTTGGATGAGGTAGCTCTTAGTGACCGAGTTTTGGTGATGAAGGAAGGTCAGGTGGAATCAACCAGCACACCAAGTGAGCTTTTCTCACGAGCGGATTTAGAAAATTTAGGTTTAGATGAACCTTTTACAAATCAAGTAAAAGAAACTTTGCTGAATTCAGGCTTTCAATTGCCAGAGCGCTATTTAACAGAAAAAGAATTGCAGGATTATTTATGGGAATCACTTTAGAAAATGTAAGTTATACTTATCAAGCAGGCACTCCTTTTGAGAGTCCTGCCCTTTTTGAAGTCAATTTAGAAATAAAAGATGGCTCATATACTGCTTTGGTTGGTCATACGGGTAGTGGAAAATCAACTATTTTACAATTGCTGAATGGGCTTCTAGTGCCAACTGAAGGAAGTGTCGTGATTGATGATGTCAAAATTACTTCGACATCTATAAACAAGGATATTAAACAAGTACGTAAAAAGGTAGGCCTAGTTTTTCAGTTTGCTGAAAGTCAGATTTTTGATGAGACCGTTTTAAAAGATGTTGCTTTTGGTCCACAAAATTTTGGAGTATCAAAGGAAGACGCTGAACGTGTAGCACGTGAAAAGTTAACTCTTGTTGGAATTTCAGAAGAATTATTTGAACGTAGCCCATTTGAACTGTCTGGTGGACAAATGCGTCGAGTAGCCATAGCTGGTATTCTAGCCATGGAACCAAATATTCTTGTATTGGATGAGCCAACAGCGGGTTTAGATCCTGCTGGACGAAAAGAATTGATGAGTTTATTTAAACGATTACATGAAACAGGAATGACCATTGTTTTGGTAACGCATTTGATGGATGATGTCGCTAATTTTGCAGATACGGTCTATGTGATGGAAAAAGGAAGGTTAGTCAAAAGCGGAGAGCCTCGGCAAGTTTTTCAAGCTGTAGCATTTATGGAAAGTATTCAACTAGGAGTTCCCAAAATTACAAAATTTGCACAAGAATTAAAAAATAGAGGGCTAACTCTTCCGTATTTACCTATCACCATAAAAGAATTTAAGGAGTTACTACATGGATAGTATGATTTTAGGGCGATATGTTTCTGGAAATTCAATCATTCATCGACTAGATCCTCGCAGCAAACTTTTGTCAATGTTTCTCTTTATTTTAATTATCTTTTTGGCAAATAATATTGTAACCAATGGACTATTATTCGTCTTTACAATGTTATTAGTTGGACTTTCCAAAATTCCTTTAGGTTTTTTCCTTAAAGGATTAAGATCTATGGTCTTTTTGATTGCTTTTACCACTTTATTCCAACTATTTTTTACATCTGGTGGCACGACTTTATTTCAATTTGGCTTTATTAGAATTACTGAAGTAGGTCTGGCTCAGGCGGGTATCATTTTTAGTCGTTTTCTTTTGATTATTATTTTTTCTACCCTATTAACTTTAACAACAATGCCACTTAGTTTGGCAGACGCAGTTGAATCATTATTGCAGCCTTTAGCAGCATTAAAAGTGCCCGTTCATGAAATAGGGTTGATGTTATCAATGAGTTTACGTTTCGTTCCTACTTTGATGGATGATACGACACGGATTATGAATGCTCAAAGGGCGCGTGGGGTTGATTTTGGTGAAGGAAATATTGTTCAAAAAGTAAAATCAATTATCCCTATTTTAATTCCGTTATTTGCTTCTAGCTTTAAACGTGCAGATGCTTTGGCGACTGCTATGGAAGCGAGAGGCTATCAAGGTGGTGTAGGAAGAAGTCGTTATCGTCAATTGAGATGGAAAAAAGCAGATACTTTTTCTATTTTTATTATGTTTGCCTTAGGTTTGATGTTATCTTTCTTAAAAAGTTAAAAAACTTATATTATTGTTAGCTAAAAAACGTCTTGAAGGGCGTTTTTTGCGTATAAAATCAATATTTCTGTAATCTTTGTAATACAATTATAAGATTATAGTAATATTTTATGTGTAATATAGTATTATACGAAAAAAGGAGAAATTGATATATACATGAATACAAAATCAATGAAATGGACTTTATCAGGACTTTTTACGGCAGTTGCTTTTTTTGCAACAGGAGCTATTGCAAGTGCTGAATCTTATACTGTTAAATCAGGTGATACTTTATCAGAAATCGCTAAAGAAAAAAATACATCAGTTGAAAAAATTGTTGAGCTCAATAGAATTGAAAATCCTGACTTGATTAAAGTTGGGCAAATTTTAGAACTTGATGAAGAGAAAAATTCAGAAGTTTCAACAGAAACTACAACAGAAGAAGCTGTAACTTATGAAGATGTGACATATAACGCACCTGCTGCTTCTACTACTTATTCGCAACCAGCTACAGCAAGCACTTCTTCAAATGTTGTTCTTCCTAATGGAAATACTGCTGGTGCTACGGGATCTTATGCGGCTGCTCGTATGGCAGAATTGACAGGTGTCCCAGCATCAACTTGGGAGCATATTATTGCTCGCGAATCAAACGGACAAGTAAATGCTTATAACCCATCAGGAGCTAGTGGTCTTTTCCAAACTATGCCAGGTTGGGGTTCAACAGCAACAGTAGATGATCAGATTCAAGCTGCTTACCGTGCTTATAATGCTCAAGGTCTTTCAGCTTGGAACTATTAAGCAAAATTTTATGATAAATGAGTAAACAAAAAGACGAACCATTGAGTAAAAAATGTACTGCCCCCAAAAAGTTAGACAAAAAATATTAGTGAAAGGATTTAGTTCTGTATTGCACAGGACTAAGTCCTTTTAGTTTAGTTTTGATCCGTTTATTGTTGTAATAAACAATATAAGTTGCAATAGCTTTCTCCAGCTCATCAAGCGATTGATAACTCTTCTCATAACCGTAGAACATCTCCGATTTGAGGATGCCAAAGAAGGACTCCATCA
>NZ_JADNQU010000012.1:0-47903 GCF_015594645.1 Streptococcus sp. HF-2466 | reverse complement strand
TGTTGATTTTGTGTACTCTTTTTCCAATCAAAAGAGCCAAAAAGGGCTAGGATAAACTATTAAAATCAAATCAATCATCAATTCTTTGACTGAAAAACATTGAATTGCTTGACAAATGGTAGAAAAAAGACCACCTCTTTGGTGATCCTTATAGGGAGATTATTATGAAAAAGTTTTAGGATTTCATCAAATAAAGTTAGGAGGTCTTCATTTGATAATATTATTATAAAACGATTTTCTTAAATGAAGCTTAAGCCGTATTTTAAATTTACAATTTCTGCAAAAGATACTGAAAAAGTTCTAGATTCCCTTTTTCTTCATTGACTAAAAACTCTGGGTGCCATTGAAGCCCAATGATCCGACTATCATCTAGCGACTCAATCGCTTCAATGGTTTTATCCCTAGGATCAAAAGCTGTTGCGCGAAAATTCGGTGCCAAATCTTTAATACTTTGTCGGTGGACAGAGTTAATCTGACTAGCACGACCGAACAATTCTTCAACAATGCTGCCTTTCTCAGTTTGAATAGAATGAGACGTTCCAAAAGGTAAGCCCTGCCAATGGTTGTCAATATGCTGATTGAGCGTTCCATCAAAAGCAACATTGACCAACTGCAAGCCTCGGCAAATTGCCATAATTGGTTTTTCTTGTCGAATAGTTTCTGCTAACAGAGCCAGCTCAAACTCGTCTCGCACCATATTGTAATCATCACTCTCAATCGTCTGCTTTTCTCCGTAAAAAGTGGGGTGCATATGTTGTCCGCCGGACAAAATCAATTTATCAATACTTTCAACATAATCCCTCACCAAACTTTTGTCACCAACAGGGATAATCATAGGTAATCCGCCAGCAATTCTGATACTCTCAGCAAATTTACTAGAAACGGACGAGTGAATATTTTTACCTTCCTTATCGACAGGACAAAGATTAGCGGTCACTCCAACAATCGGTCTGCTCATACGATTCCCTCCTCATTGATATACACACAATCTTACCACTTCCTCTACCTGCCGTCCAATTGATTTTTTTAAAGGTCGTGATAAATAGTTTTTATACTAGCCACAACTCCTGCCTCATTACACTCTTTTTATGCACTTTAATCAGCCTTTATTCTTATAAAATAATAACTTATAAAAACAAGCTACTACTAAACAAGAAATTTATCGCTTTCTATGGTAAAATGAAATTAGAAAACTCTATAAGGAGAAGAACATGGAAAAACAAACAGTTGCTGTTTTAGGCCCTGGTTCATGGGGTACTGCCTTGGCACAAGTATTAAATGACAACGGACATGAAGTTCGTATTTGGGGCAATATTGCCGAACAAATTACTGAAATCAACGAGCACCACACTAACAAACGGTATTTTAAAGATATTGTTCTTGATGAAAAGATCACAGCGTATTACGACTTAAAAGAAACCCTTGATGGCGTGGATGCTATCCTTTTCGTCGTTCCAACCAAGGTCACACGTCTTGTAGCCAAACAAGTAGCCGAGGTGCTGGATCATCCAGTTAAAGTGATGCATGCTTCAAAAGGTCTGGAGCCCGACACTCACAAACGACTTTCCATGATTTTAGAGGAAGAATTGCCTGAACAATTCCGTAGCGAAATCGTCGTTGTCTCTGGTCCCAGCCACGCTGAGGAGACTATCGTTCGCGACATTACTCTCATCACAGCAGCTTCAAAAGACTTAGAAACAGCTAAATACGTCCAAAACCTTTTCAGCAATCACTACTTCCGTCTCTACACCAATACAGATGTCATCGGTGTGGAAACAGCGGGTGCACTCAAAAACATCATTGCGGTCGGAGCAGGGGCTCTTCACGGTCTTGGCTATGGTGACAATGCAAAAGCCGCTATTATCACGCGTGGCTTAGCAGAAATCACCCGTCTCGGTGTCAAACTCGGTGCCAGTCCTTTAACATATAGCGGTTTATCCGGAGTGGGAGATTTAATTGTCACAGGAACCTCCGTTCACTCACGCAATTGGCGCGCTGGTGACGCTCTTGGTCGCGGTGAAAAGTTAGAAGATATCGAAGCCAACATGGGCATGGTTATTGAAGGCATTTCCACCACCAAAGCTGCTTACGAACTCGCACAAGAACTGGGTGTCTATATGCCAATTACTCAAGCGATCTATCATGTGATTTATGAAAGCCTTAACATAAAAGACGCCATTTATGATATAATGAATAATGAATTCAAAGCTGAAAACGAATGGTCGTAATTAGCTACTACAAAAAAGGAGGGTCATATGACTCAAGTAAGAAAAGCTGTTATCCCTGCTGCTGGACTCGGAACTCGTTTCTTGCCAGCAACCAAAGCGCTCGCCAAAGAAATGCTGCCTATTGTTGACAAACCAACTATTCAATTTATTGTTGAAGAAGCGTTAAAATCCGGTATCAAAGACATTCTGGTTGTAACAGGTAAATCCAAACGCTCCATTGAAGACCACTTTGATTCAAATTTTGAATTGGAGTACAACCTCAAAGAAAAAGGTAAATCTGATCTTTTAAAACTCGTAGATGAAACGACTGGTATCGGTCTTCATTTCATTCGTCAAAGCCATCCACGTGGGCTTGGAGACGCTGTTTTACAAGCCAAAGCTTTCGTTGGGAATGAACCTTTCGTTGTCATGCTAGGTGATGACCTAATGGACATTACAAATGACAAAGCAGTACCACTTACCAAGCAATTGATGAACGATTACGAGGAAACACATGCTTCAACTATTGCTGTCATGAAAGTGCCACACGACGAAGTTTCTTCTTACGGCGTTATTGATCCACAAGGTGAAGGAGTAAATGGACTCTACAGCGTTGAAACTTTTGTTGAAAAGCCAAAACCAGAAGACGCACCAAGTGATCTCGCCATTATCGGACGCTACCTACTAACACCTGAAATCTTCTCCATCTTGGAAACACAAAAGCCAGGTGCCGGAAATGAAATCCAGCTGACAGATGCTATTGATACTCTCAACAAAACACAAAGAGTATTCGCTCGTGAGTTCACAGGTGACCGTTATGATGTCGGCGACAAATTTGGCTTTATGAAAACATCTATTGACTATGCCCTCAAACATCCTCAAATCAAAGACGATATGAAACAATACATTATTGAGTTAGGCAAGAAATTAGACAAAAAAGAAAACTAACAGATAGCTGTGATGGGTGGCACCTATTCCTAATCAATTGTTCCAAGGAACTCTAATTGATTAAAATCAAAAGTGCTTTTCCAATCACTACATTTGTTGGGAAAACAATAGCTTGTAAAAAGTTTGGGATAAAAAGATTTCAATTTTTAAAAATCTTAATTATTAAGCCCTTCAAATCTATAATTAAATGCGAAAAGCGAACAAAGCAGAATTCTGATTACCAGAAAACTAGTTTTGTTCGCTTTTTATACTTGAGGTCGGACTTTTGTCCCTGCCTTATTTTTTGATATCCAAAATTCTTAACGAAGTAGATAATTGCTCAAAGAACTGACTTGAGGTTATAGATAGAGTTTGCGAAGTAAGTCTCAATACTGCTTTTGGCAAACTCAGAAAAAGCCCCTTTGGAAATGAAAATAGTAACCGCAAATCTACTTTATAACAAGCTCTCATCCTGCTCAATCTAAATAAAAAGCTCATTAAAATCCTGAATAGTCTGTTTTAGATCTTAAACGGTTATTTTAACTAAAACTCCGCCCTAGTGATTTCCTAAGACAGAGTTATTTCTTTAAAGTTAAAAGATAAATCGCAGAATAGCTACCAATATCACACTAAAAACTACAGCCATCACTAAGTTGCGATAGCGAAAAGCAATGTATATTGTCGGAAAAACGGCTACTAAATCTAGCCACTTGAAGGTTGGCAAGTGTCCTACTTCTCCCTTGGTAATACTGGATAAAATCAATGCAAAAATAATAGAGACTGGTAAATACTGTAAAAATCGTTCTACAACTTTAGGTAAGCCGCGATATTTTACCAAGATAAAAGGAGTCACCCGCGCTAGCCACGTCACCAAGGCTGAGAGAAGAATGGCGACAAATATATAATTATTTATCATCTAGTATTACCCCCACAGCACAGCCTAATAAGGTTGAAAATAACACAGCTAATGAAGAAGAGATTACCATTATCAGAGCAAAGAATGACAAAGTGACCACAACTAAAATCACCAAAAGTTTTTGAAGTTTTGTTTTATGGAGCATCACTAAAAATTGGGAAGAAAAAATCCCAATAAACATGCCCACCAGCGCAAAATCCAAGCCAAACATTTCTGGATTTGGCAAAAGACTTCCTAATGTCGTTCCGACCACAGATCCGACAATCCAAGCAAGGTAGCTCGTAATGTTATTGCCGTACATCCACTGAAGCGAAATATCCTTTGTATGGACACGCTCACTTAATAAAACGCCATAGGTCTCATCTGTCAAGAGTATTCCGATACCGATATTTTGCAAGAGACTGGCATGCCGAAAAAAGGTTGATGTATGAAGGCTCAGCAAAAACAACCGCAAATTGATTAAAAAAACTGTCAGAGCAATAGCTGTTACCGGTGCGTGAATCGCAAGAAGTGCTAGCATAGCAAACTGAGCACTTCCTGCATAGACTAAACTGCTCATGAGTGCCATTTCAAGAGGACTGACATAAGAGGCACCAATAATTCCACAAGCTAGTCCAATACTAATATACCCAAGAGCCGTTGTCATCGCTGCCTTAGCCCCATCCTTAAAACTTTTTCCAATCATATTTATTCTTCCATTGTGTCAAATGCCAGACTTGGCTTAGCATTCAAGCTCAATGTTGCAAGATTCCCCTTATTCCACTCACTGACGCTCGCATAAGCAATCATTCCTGCATTGTCCCCACAGAGACGCAAAGGCGGTATGACTACCTTGATATCTGTCATTTCAGCTGCTAAACGTTCACGTAAACCTTGATTAGCAGCAACACCGCCCGCAACGACTAAGGTCTTAACAGGATATTTCTCCAAAGCTTTTTTTGTTTTTGCCATGAGAATATCTAAAACAGCAGCTTGAAAACTAGCAGCCAAATTTTCTTTCGACAAACTTTCACCCCTTTGCTCCGCATTGTGACATAGGTTGATAAAGGCAGACTTCAACCCAGAGAAAGAAAATTCTAAATTATCCTCTTTAATCATCGCTCTCGGAAAATCATAAATATCTTGTCCTTTATGGGCCAATTCATCTATCTCATGCCCAGCTGGATAAGTCAATCCCATCACACGACCAACTTTATCATAAGCTTCTCCAACTGCATCATCGCGTGTTTCTCCGACAATCTGATAATCACCAGCTTCGCTAACATAAACCAATTCCGTATGCCCTCCACTGACTAATAATGCTAAAAGAGGGTATTCTAATTTCTCAACACTCTGAGCCGCCATCAGATGACCTGCCATATGATTGACAGGAATAAGCGGTAAATGATGTGCCCACGCAAAAGACTTGGCAGCTGCCAACCCGACTAAGAGGGCGCCTACCAGCCCTGGTCCATAAGTTACTGCTACTGCAGTCACTTCTTTTTCTGTAATACCAGCCTCCGCAAGAGCCTCCTCAATGCAAGCTGTGATAACTTCCACATGGTGACGGCTAGCCACTTCCGGTACCACGCCACCAAAACGTTTATGGCTCTCAATCTGGCTGGCAATAACATTGGATAAGAGTTCAGTGTCATTCTTTAAAACTGCCACGCTAGTCTCATCGCAGGAGGTCTCAAAAGCTAAAATATATCTGTCATTCATTGTTTTCTCTTTTCATTACAATCGCATCTTCCACTGGCTCATGATAGTAATTCTTACGCCGAGCGATTTTTATAAATTTCTCTTTTTGGTAAAATAGCAGAGCTGCTTTGTTGGATTCTCTCACTTCAAGAAAAATCTCTTTGTCAATTGGCAGATGTTCAAACAAAGCGGTCGCAATTTTTTGTCCTTGATAGGCTTTCTTAACCGCAATTTGTAAAACTTCCGCTTCAAAATCCGACCCTTGAAAAGCCAGAAAGCCAATTAAATTTTGAGCTTCCAAAGCCAAAACATAAACCGACAAAGGATTTTGTAAATCTTTCTCAATCTGCTCTATATTCCAAGGACTGACAGCATACACATCTTTTAATACTTGGTAAATCTGCTCTGCCAAATCAGCAACCTGCTTTTTTTCATCTTTTTTAATCTCAATCATAAGCGCTTGATGTAAGAATCGTTCGTTTCTTGATGGTTTTTGAGCCAATTCTCTTCTGCTTCCACTCGCTTGAGGTAATTCGGCACAAAATCATGAACAGAACGATCCGATAGTTGCAGACCGATTTTAGCAAGGAGCACAGCGCTTGGCAGGGTTGCTTTGATAAGAGCTGCTGGCAAAGCGGATTGAATCTGCTCCGCAAAATTTTCCACTTCTCCTACAAAAGTTACCTGAGAAGCAGACTTGGCTTTTTCTAACACTTCTTCAAAAGATAAATGAGCTTCTGGCTGAACTGCTCTGCCATTTTCATAAAAACCAGCATAGACATGATTGCGTCTAGCATCCATGAGAGGAATGACCAAGCCGTCAATGTCCTCTGGCACCAGAATTCGCAAGCTAGAAACTCCTACCAAATCTATTTTAAGCGTATGTGCTAACGTTTTGGCTGTTGCCACAGCAATTCGCAAACCTGTATAACTACCCGGACCTTCTGCAACCACAATGCGTTCTAAGTCAGTTGGTTTTAAATCCAAACTTTCCATTAAAAAATCAATAGCCGGCATCAATGTAACGCTATGATTTTTCTTAATATTTATCGTCATCTCAGCAAGCAAACTCTCATCTTCTAAAATCGCAATTGCTAGGGCTTTGCTGGATGTGTCAAAAGCTAAAACTTTCATTCTTATCTTTCCTTTGTGATAATCTACTTTCTATTATACTACAAAAAATACGGATTTCCTCAATATGATTTCCAAAAAAACAAGACCTTTTGAAAATCGTTTTCCTAGTTTTTCTCACTTCTTTCTTTTACTAAATAACCTTTTTATGATATAATGATTATAATTGTAACGTATCAAAATCAATTTATTACCCAGAAAATCAAATAGATGGAGACCGCCCTTGAAAATAAGGTGGCTATTTTCTGGTAGATTGATTATGAATGAGAAAGGAATTGAAATGATTTACAAAGTTTTTTATCAAGAAACAAAAGAACGCAATCCACGTCGGGAAAACACGCATTCTCTCTACTTGGATATTGACGCCAAAGACGAACTAGAAGGACGCATCAAAGCCCGGAAACTCGTCGAAGAAAAAACACCTTATAATGTTGAATTGATTACACTTTTGTCTGACAAACATTTAGAATACGAAAAAAAATCAGGCAACTTTACAATTACGGAGCTCTAAACCATGTCATATACTTTAAAACCCGAAGAAGTCGGTGTATTTGCCATTGGTGGTTTAGGAGAAATCGGAAAAAATACCTATGGGATTGAATACCAAGATGAGATTATCATCGTTGATGCAGGGATTAAATTTCCTGAAGACGACCTCTTAGGGATTGATTATGTCATTCCTGATTATTCTTATATCGTAGAAAATATTGACCGTATCAAAGGAGTGTTGATTACTCACGGTCACGAAGACCACATCGGAGGGATTCCCTTCCTTCTCAAGCAAGCAAATGTTCCCATTTATGCTGGACCACTTGCCCTTGCACTGATTCGTGGTAAATTGGAAGAGCACGGACTTTTACGTGACGCTAAACTCTACGAAATCAATCAAAATACCGAACTTCAATTTAAAAATTTAAAAGCAACCTTCTTCCGCACAACTCACTCTATCCCAGAGCCTTTGGGAATTGTCATCCACACACCTCAAGGGAAAATTGTTTGTACGGGTGACTTCAAGTTTGACTTTACCCCCGTTGGCGAGCCAGCAGATTTACATCGAATGGCAGCTCTTGGGGAAGATGGCGTTCTAGCACTTCTTTCTGATTCCACCAATGCAGAAATTCCAACTTTCACAAATTCCGAAAAAGTCGTTGGTCAATCTATCATGAAAATCATTGAAGGCATTCACGGGCGGATTATTTTTGCCTCCTTTGCCTCAAATATCTTCCGTCTTCAACAAGCTGCGGATGCTGCGGTTAAAACTGGCCGAAAAATTGCTGTTTTTGGACGCTCAATGGAAAAAGCCATTACCAATGGAATTGAGCTAGGTTACATCAAAACACCTAAAGGAACCTTCATCGAACCAAACGAAATCAAAGACTATCCCGCAAATGAAATTCTAATCATGTGTACAGGAAGTCAAGGAGAGCCAATGGCAGCTCTTTCACGCATTGCGAATGGAACACATCGTCAAGTGCAGCTTCAACCAGGTGATACAGTGATTTTCTCTTCTAGTCCTATCCCTGGAAATACCACCAGTGTCAATAAGCTCATCAATACCATTTCAGAAGCCGGCGTTGATGTTATCCACGGAAAAATCAATAACATCCATACATCTGGACACGGTGGACAACAAGAGCAAAAATTGATGCTCCGTTTGATAAAACCTAAGTATTTTATGCCAGTTCATGGTGAATACCGCATGCAAAAAGTTCATGCTGGACTTGCAATGGATACAGGCATCCCTAAAAAGAATATCTTTATCATGAGCAATGGAGACGTCCTTGCTTTAACTGCCAATTCAGCTCGTATTGCAGGAAGTTTCAATGCCCAAGATATTTATGTTGATGGTAATCGTATCGGAGAAATCGGTGCCGCAGTCCTTCGCGACAGACGTGACCTTTCCGAAGATGGCGTTGTCCTTGCAGTAGCTACCGTTGACTTTAAATCAAAAATGATTTTGGCTGGTCCCGATATCCTTAGTCGCGGTTTTATCTATATGCGTGAATCAGGTGAACTGATCCGTCATAGCCAACGTATTCTTTTCAATGCGATTCGTATTGCATTAAAAAATAAAGATGCTAGCATCCAGTCAGTCAATGGTGCTATCGTAAATGCTCTTAGACCATTTTTATATGAAAACACAGAGCGTGAGCCCATTATCATCCCAATGATTTTAACACCAGATGAAGAAATCTAGCAATACAATCCTTACATAGTAAAAAAACAACTTGATTTGGGTAAAGTCAAGTTGTTTTTATTGTAGCTTGGTCATAACGACCAAACGAGTGGAAACTCTGGAGTTTTATCAACATTCTAATTTAATTTTTATACATATTCAACTCCCAACTTCCACAAGTCTGAGCCGAGGAGCGAATGACAACAAAAAAAGAGAGGCGAACCTCTCTTCTCTATACTGATGAATTATTTAGCAATTTTTGCAAAGTATTCAAGAGTACGTACAAGTTGTGCAGTGTATGACATTTCGTTATCGTACCAAGATACAACTTTCACCAATTGTTTTCCGTCAACATCAAGAACTTTAGTTTGAGTTGCATCAAACAATGAACCAAATGACATACCTACGATATCTGAAGATACGATTGGATCTTCTGTGTAACCGTATGATTCGTTAGCTGCTGCTTTCATAGCTGCATTTACTTCATCAACAGTTACATTCTTTTCAAGAACAGCAACCAATTCAGTAACTGATCCAGTTGGAGTTGGAACACGTTGGGCTGAACCATCAAGTTTACCGTTCAATTCTGGGATAACAAGACCGATAGCTTTAGCAGCACCAGTTGAGTTAGGAACGATATTTGCAGCACCAGCACGAGCACGGCGAAGATCACCTTTACGATGTGGACCGTCAAGAATCATTTGGTCACCAGTGTAAGCGTGGATTGTTGTCATCAAACCTTCAACGATACCGAAGTTGTCTTGAAGTGCTTTAGCCATTGGAGCCAAGCAGTTTGTAGTACATGAAGCACCTGAAATAACTGTTTCAGTACCATCAAGAACATCGTGGTTAGTGTTAAATACGATTGTTTTAACATCGTTTCCGCCAGGAGCAGTGATAACAACTTTCTTAGCTCCACCTTTAAGGTGTTTTTCAGCTGCATCTTTCTTAGCAAAGAAGCCAGTTGCTTCCAAAACGATTTCTACACCGTCAGTAGCCCAGTCGATTTGTTCTGGGTCACGTTCAGCAGAAACTTTAACGAATTTACCGTTAACTTCGAATCCACCTTCTTTAACTTCCACAGTACCGTCGAAACGACCTTGAGTTGTGTCATATTTCAACAAATGTGCAAGCATAACTGGATCTGTAAGGTCGTTGATACGAGTAACTTCAACACCTTCTACGTTTTGGATACGACGGAATGCAAGACGACCGATACGACCGAAACCGTTAATACCAACTTTAACTACCATTCGTGATTTCCTCCTTATGAAAATCAAAAAATTTTTATGTGAAAAGAGTAACTTGAGTTGCTACAAATCACCTTTCAACATATCTATTATATACTTTATCCCTTAAAATTGCAACTGATTTCAGCATTATTAACAAGGAATATCATTCCTTTCAAAGATTTTCATTTCTCTTTCATTTTCGGAAGCTACGTGGGAGATATGCAAAAAGAGAGTGGGACAGAAATCAGTAGTTTCGTAAAAACTTGATTTCATCGTCCCACCTCTGTACGGTTGAGTAGAGCTGTAAAAGTTGATTTATCAACGTATTAGAGTCCACTCAGCAGTGATTAATTGGCACTAAAGTGCCTAATTAATTGTGCATGGGAAACTCTACATTGACTAAAGTGAATAGAGCTTCTCCAAACCACTGCATCTTATAATTCTGACTATATAAACAAAGGAAGCTGAGTACATTGTCCCAGCTTCCTTTTTTATAAAAAACGCCCGCAACTGCGGACGCATGGGCTTGACTTGATTAAGCCTCACCTTTATTTTTCTTAATGATTTCTTCTTGTACTGACTTCGGTACATCTTCGTAGTGGTCAAATACCATCATGAAAGTACCGCGTCCTTGTGATGCTGAACGAAGAACTGTTGCATAACCGAACATTTCAGCAAGTGGAACATAGGCACGAACGATTTGGCTGTTACCATGAGCTTCCATACCATCAACACGTCCACGACGAGCTGTTACGTGTCCCATAACGTCACCGAGGTTTTCTTCTGGTACAGTAATTGTAACAAGCATCATTGGTTCAAGAATGGTTGGTTGCGCAGTCTTAGCAGCTTCTTTAAGAGCAAGAGAGGCAGCAACTTTAAAGGCTGTTTCAGATGAGTCGACATCGTGGTATGAACCATCATACAGTTTTGCCTTCACGTCAACGATTGGGTAACCAGCAAGAACACCATTTGCCATTGACTCAATCAAACCTTTTTCTACAGCTGGGATGAATTCACGTGGAACCACACCACCAACGATAGCATTTTCAAACTCGAATCCTTTTCCTTCTTCATTTGGAGTAAATTCAATCCAAACATCACCGAATTGACCTTTACCACCTGATTGGCGTTTGAAGAATCCACGTGCTGATGTTTGTGCACGGAAAGTTTCACGATAAGATACTTGAGGAGCACCTACGTTTGCTTCAACTTTGAATTCACGACGCATACGGTCTACAAGGACATCCAAGTGAAGTTCACCCATACCAGAGATAACTGTTTCACCAGTTTCAACGTTAGTTTCAACGCGGAAAGTTGGATCTTCTTCAGCCAATTTTTGAAGGGCAATACCCATCTTATCTTGGTCAGCTTTTGACTTAGGTTCAACCATCAATTGGATAACTGGTTCTGGAACTTCGATAGATTCAAGGATAATTTTTGCCTTTTCATCTGTCAATGAGTCACCAGTTGTAGTATCTTTCAAACCAACAGCCGCAGCGATGTCACCAGAGTAAACTGTTTCGATTTCATTTCGGTGGTTAGCGTGCATTTGCAGGATACGTCCGATACGTTCACGTTTTCCTTTAGAAGTATTCAAAACGTATGAACCTGAGTTCAAGACACCTGAGTACACACGGAAGAAAGTCAAACGACCAACAAATGGGTCTGTCATAATCTTGAAAGCAAGTGCTGCAAATGGTTCATCATCAGATGCAGGACGAGTTTCTTCTTCTTCAGTATCTGGATTTACACCCTTGATAGCTGGAATGTCAAGTGGGCTTGGAAGGTAGTCAATAACTGCATCAAGCATCATTTGAACACCTTTGTTCTTGAAGGCAGAACCAGCAAGAACTGGGAAGAATTCAACATTGATAGTTGCTTTACGGATGGCAGCTTTTAGTTCTGCTTCAGTAATTTCTTCACCTTCAAGGTATTTCATCATCAAGTCTTCATCAGTTTCAGCAACTGCTTCTACCAATTTCTCACGCCATTCTTGGGCTTGTTCAAGATAATCAGCTGGAATATCTTCTTCAAGAATATCTGTTCCAAGGTCATTTGTATAGATTTCGGCTTTCATGCGAACCAAGTCAATGATACCACGAAAATCATCTTCTGCACCGATTGGCAATTGAATTGGATGAGCATTTGCTTGAAGGCGATCGTGAAGAGTGCTTACTGAGTAAAGGAAGTCTGCACCAATTTTATCCATTTTGTTAGCAAATACGATACGTGGAACACCATATTCAGTTGCTTGACGCCAAACTGTTTCCGTTTGAGGTTCAACACCTGATTGTGAGTCAAGGACAGTTACGGCACCATCCAATACACGAAGGGAACGTTGTACTTCAATTGTGAAGTCCACGTGTCCTGGTGTGTCGATAATGTTGACACGGTAATCTTTCCATTGTGCTGTTGTTGCAGCAGATGTAATGGTAATACCACGTTCTTGTTCTTGTTCCATCCAGTCCATTTGTGAAGCACCTTCGTGTGTTTCACCAATTTTATGGATTTTACCGGTATAGTAAAGAATACGTTCAGTCGTTGTTGTTTTACCAGCATCGACGTGAGCCATGATACCGATGTTACGAGTTTTTTCAAGTGAAAATTCGCGAGCCATTTGGTTGTTTCTCCTATTATTTTATTTACAGTTTATTATAACATATTTTAAGAAAAGCGAGTAGGCAAATCCTACCCGCTCCTCCTGAAGTTTTTGTAGTTGATTGGGTTAAGTGCAATGCCTAACGCTTTTACGATCCTAACAATTTTGATTAAGCTAAAAATCTAAAGAAAAAGATAAATCTTATTGGTTGCAATCGCAACCTGCTTTGATTTCCTATTTTCTCTTGGACTCTTTTAACGCTTTCGCATCTTAAATTTGAGTTCGGACTAAAATCTCAAAAACTCAATTGAACTCGGGCTAAAAGCTCGGAAAATAGAGACGTAGCCCTTTCAGCTTTGCTGTATTAGGGATATGGCTACCTTTAGGTATAAACTTTCCTAGAATCTCTGATTCTTCGTCAAGTTTCCTAATTTTCTGTCGCTTTTTTAACGCCCTTAGTATCTTAATCTTACCAGCGGAAGTGAGCAAAAGCACGGTTAGCTTCAGCCATACGGTGAGTATCTTCACGTTTTTTAACAGCTGCACCAGTATTGTTAGCTGCATCCATGATTTCTTTTGCAAGGCGATCTTGCATAGTGTGTTCTCCACGTGAACGTGAAATAGTTACCAACCAACGAAGTCCAAGAGTTGTACGACGTTCTGGACGAACTTCAACTGGGACTTGGTAGTTAGAACCACCAACACGGCGAGCACGTACTTCAAGTACAGGCATGATATTTTCCATAGCTGTTTCAAATACTTCAAGTGCATCATTTCCAGTAGCTTCTTTGATTTGTTCAAAAGCACCATATACGATCGAAGCTGCTGTACCACGTTTCCCATCAAGCATAACGCGGTTGATAAGACGTGTCACTAATTTTGAATTGTAGAGCGGATCTGGCAATACTTCGCGCTTAGGCGCACGGTTTTTACGACTCATTGATCTTTATCCCCTTTCCTTATGCTTTTGGTTTTTTCGTACCGTATTTAGAACGGCCTTGTTTACGATCAGTTACACCTGCAGTATCAAGTGCACCACGAACGATATGGTAACGTACCCCTGGAAGGTCTTTTACACGTCCACCACGAAGAAGCACAACGCTGTGTTCTTGCAAGTTATGTCCGATACCTGGGATATATGCAGTTACTTCGATCAGATTGCTCAAACGTACACGAGCAAATTTACGAAGAGCTGAGTTAGGTTTTTTAGGTGTCATAGTACCAACACGAGTTGCAACACCACGTTTTTGTGGTGAGTTTTCACGAGTAGGTACACGTTTAAGACTATTATAACCAACGTTTAAAGCTGGTGATTTAGATTTTTCTACTTTTGATTTACGCGGTTTGCGAACCAATTGGTTAATTGTAGGCATCTACATTTCTCCTGTATTTTTTTAATTTTGGTGATGATACACTTGGTGACAGCTATCATCTGCGTGTACTTTTGCAACATTTGTCAGCACGTCTCTGTACACTTTTGAGAGACCAAAAGTAAAAAGTACCGTCTATTAGTATAACACGACGGCTCTTTCTTTGTCAATATATTTTTTATAGTTTTCCTATTGAAATCCCAGTTACTGCCCCGTAGTATTTGCGGCTGGAGTTTGAACTGAATTGGTCTCAGCCTGTCCTGTGGTAGCTGAAGTTGCTGGCGCTTGATAGGTTTGAGGATAAGTTTGTTGATAAGTTTGTTGGTACGTTTGCCCTGCATCTGTTTGAGGCGTCACAGCATTTTGACTTTCTGTAGCAGCTGCTTCGCTAGCTACACGCGCCGCAATCGCATCACTGACTGCCTTAATCCGCTGTTGAAATTGAGTCTTTTGTGTTTCGTCTTTTACCTTATCTACTTTTTCCTGAGCAGCTGTTACATTAGCTGTTGTCTGCTCCGCTTCCAGTTTTTTAACAGCCTCTTCTGCTTCTTGCACAATTTTCGCTTGTTCTTTTTTGTCCTTTTCTGCTTTCGACTCTGAGGTTTTTGACGTTGAAACTGTTCGTCTTACAGTCGGAGCGGCTGCACGCGCCGCGTCATCTTGCTTTTTAACGAAAAATAATCCCGCAGCAAGAATGAGTGCCAAAACTGTAACAATCGAAACTCTCAGCCACAAGGAGCTTTGATCCAATTTATCCAATATATTTTTCAAATTTTCACCTCATCTATTTGTCAAAAATATTCCCAACTTCTACGCTGATTTTGTTGGACTTCACATCAATAGCTGTCACTTTCAACAATGATTTGTAATCCAAATGTTCACGTTCTGTCTGTGCATTTTCCGCGAAGACCGCTACACCAGCCAATTCCGAATCAAATTCTCGTAAAAGACTAATCATGCCATTGACTGTTCCGCCACCTTTTAAGAAATCATCTACGATTAACACACGGCTTCCAGCTTTCAGGCTGCGTTTCGACAAAAACATTTTTTCAATACGGTCACCACTTGAACCAGACACATAATTGACACTAACCGTTGAACCCTCTGTGATTTTCAAGTCGCGGCGCACAATGACAAATGGAACATTTAACACATTTGCCACTGCATTTGCCAACGGCACTCCTTTTGTGGCAACAGTCATTACGGCATCAATTTTTTGATTTCGAAACGTCTTGGCAATAATGCGTCCAATGTTGTTTAAAATAGAAGGCGTACTCAGCAAATCCGATAAGTAAATGTAGCCACCGGGTAAAATCCGATTGCTTTCAGACAATTTCATGCGGAGGTCTTCCACCATTGCTTTAGCTTCTTTATCCGAGATAGAGGGAGTAAAAATAACGCCTCCTCCTGCTCCTGTAATGGTTTCGATATGCCCGATTTCCATTCCTTCAAAAGCACGTTTGATAATGACAATATCTTCGGAAATGGAAGATTTTGCGGACTCATACTTTTCAGCAAATGTATTGAGACTTGTTAATTCGTACGGATGATTGATTAGGTAGTTAGAAATGACTACCATGCGTTCACTTCTTCTTAATTTCATTTTTTCACCAATTTATTTTATTTTCTTCATTATATCATAATCAGCCCAAAAAACGAACATTATTTTTGCAATAACATTCGTTTTTCGCTTTTTACTTATCAAAATTAGGCTTATAGAAAGAGCGGTTGTCCATAGCAAAGATTCGATTGGTCATCTCACCCTCGCCAACCAAGGCTAGAGCCGAAGTCATCATCATCATTTCCGCATCTAAATTGTCAATCATGTGGATAATTTCAGCTTCCATGATTTTCGGACGGACAGGACTGCCGTACTCCAACAAGCCATGATGGCTTAGCAGAACATGACGGAGAACAATGACATCTTCTTTAGTGTCGTCAATTTTTAATTCTGCCAACACCTTTGTTATTTCTTCATCAATCAAAGCGATGTGTCCGATGAGATTGCCTCGAACGGTGTATTCTGTTTGCTCTGGACCTGTCAATTCCAGCACCTTTGCTAAATCATGGAGCATAATTCCTGCATAGAGCAAGCTCTTATTTAATTGCGAGTAAATCTCACCAATGGCATTTGCCAGCCGCACCATTGTAGCTGTATGAAAAGCAAGTCCTGCCTCAAAAGCGTGGTGATTGGTTTTCGCTGCTGGATAGGAGTAAAATTCTTTATCGTATTTAGCATACAAAGCCCGCACCACACGCTGCCAAACTGGATTTTCAATTTTAAAAATCATTTGTGACAGATAGTCACGTAGTTCTTGGACATCAACTGGTGGTTTTTCCTTAAAATCAGCTGGATTGTTTGGCTCGCCAACTTTAGGCAATCGTAAGGTAATTTGATTGACTTGAGGGGTGTTGTTATACACTTCTCTGCGCCCTTGCATGTGCACGACTTTTCCAGCAGTAAATTCTTCTACATTGTGAGGTTGGGCATCCCATAATTTTCCTTCAATCGTTCCCGTATCATCTTGAAAGGTGAATGCCAAATAATTTTTTCCAGCTCTTGTCTGACGTAGTTCAGCGGATTTGATGAGATAAAATCCCTCAAACAGCTCGTCTTTTTTCATTTGGTTAATCTTCATATTCTTCCTCTTCATCTTGGAAATCTAGCAGACCATTTAAGTCCGATTTGTCCGAAATTTCAATATGGCGCAAAGTTCGCTCGATAGCATTGGTTCTGCGCGTCAGCAATTCATCAATATTTCCAGAAGCGTGTTGCAAATGTTTTTGCGCCTTGAGCAAAATGCCACCAAATTTATTAAATTCTAATTTGACATTGCCCAAAACCTTGCTGATGTCATCTGCACTTCGTTGAATGTTGAGCGTTTTAAAACCGACCGAAAGCGAATTGAGTAGGGCAGACAACGTAGACGGTCCTGCTACCACAATCTGCTCGTCTCGACGCAAACTGTCAAAGAATTCCGGATTGCGAACGACTTCTGAATAAAGCCCTTCCGTTGGTAAAAACATCACGCCAAAGTTTGTTGTTGCAGGAGGCGCTAAGTATTTCTTATTGATGTCCTTGGCAAAACGTTTGACACTCGCTAGCAAAGACTTGCGGTACAAATCAATCTCTTCTTTGTTCCCTGATTCGTAAGCATCCTCCAAGCGATAGTAGTCAGCGAGCGGAAACTTGGAATCAATCGGCAAGTAGATGTATTCTTTTTCCACTTGTCCCGGTAATTTAATCGCATACTCTACGCGCTCACTAGATCCTGCAACCGTCGCAAATTCGCGTTCATACTGACTTGGTGTCATAATATCTTCAATGATTTGTCCAAGCTGCAATTCGCCTAAAATTCCACGTGTTTTGGTATTGGAGAGCACTTTGTTTAGAGTACCCACATCACGCGCTACATGTTGCATCTCTCCTAGGCCACGATTGACTGATTCTAATTGTTTTGAAACTGTTTCAAAGGAGGTTTGCAACCGCGTCTGCAGCGTTTTCTCTAATTTTTCTTCCACTGTTTGGCGCATTTGTTCTAAACGACGGTCATTTGACTCTTGAATCTGACGCATTCGTTCGTCTGTCTTATCACGATTTTTGGTTAGATTCTCGCTTATCTCTAACCGCATTTCTGTTAAATTTCGATGTAAATCCGTGCGCACCTCTCCCAAACGATCTCCCAGAGTTAATTCCAGCTGTTGCTGTGCTAAAAGGCTCTGCTGCCGCTCCTGTTCAAAACGATAATCCAACTGATCAGATAACTGATCGGCTTGATCTTCAAAAATCTTTTTCTGTTGGTCTGTCTGTTGCTGATTCTTTTGCCACAAAAGAAAGGTCACAATAAGATTTCCCAACAATAAGAGGATGATTACAAACTCCATACTAACTCCTGTCTTTGCTATAAATGACAATAACATAACCTGATTGGCACTCTAAAAAAACGGGCTCATCTATAAATTCGTTAGAAGCATACACTTTTTTGAAAAAATAATTGGATTCGTTTAAAGGATATTTAGCTCCTTCAATGCTCAACCGGCTATTGTCCGCAGGTATAAAAGCTAAATAGTTCATACCAGCTACTGGCTTTACCTCGTGCCGCCCTTGAGGACAATAGCAGAGCTGATTTTGTGCATTGCACAGTCGAATTTGCTGCATATAAGGAGTAATTTCTGGATTACTCGGCAAGAAAATATTTGCCAAAGTATGATCCAAGCGCCCGCCAAAAGCACCAAAAATCGTCACTTGCGCCTGTGGAGAACGTGCAAAAACAGCTTTGACAGCCAACTCTAAATCCGTATCATCTTTTTCAGGTTGTGCTTGAAGTACCTCTTTCGATTGAGAACAAATCAAAGCCAACTCTTCCTCCGAAACAGAATCAAAATCACCGACCGCTAAATCTGGGCAAATGCCTTGTTCAATGAGAAACAAGCTTCCCCTATCTACCCCGATAAAGAGGTCAAAATCCATTTGAAAATTATCTATCGTCCCACCAGCAAAGAGAGCAATTTTAATCATGCAATGCTTCTTTCAAGGTTTGAACCTGATGAGCGACATCACCTTTGAAAACGTAACTACCTGCCACAAAGACATTGGCACCAGCTTCTTTGGCAATGCCAATGGTTTCATCATCAATACCACCGTCTACTTCAATATCAAAGTCTAGTTGGTTCACTTCTCTCAAAACGACTAATTCGCGTACTTTATCCATTGTTTCTGGTAGAAAAGCTTGTCCACCGAAGCCCGGATTGACAGTCATTACTAAGACTTGGTCAACTAGATTAAGTACGTTTTTCACCGCTTCAACAGGCGTTCCCGGATTGATAACAACACTTGCCTTGACACCAGCTGCCCGAATCTTTTGCAAAGCTCCGTGAATATGTGGTGTTGCTTCAGCGTGGATGCTGATAATATCTGCACCCGCACGAGCAAAATCTTCAATATGGTGTTCTGGATTGGAGACCATGAGATGACAATCAAACACCAACTTACTATGTGGTCGCATGCTCGCTACCACACCCGCACCGAAGCTGATATTGGGTACAAAATGTCCGTCCATAATATCAATATGAGCGTAATCTGCCCCTGTGGCTTCTAATTTTTTCAATTCTGATTCAAAATTAGCATAGTCTGCACTTAAAATAGACGGTGCAATTTTATAAGATTTCATTTGGCTTCCTCCTCACTTAGGTTGCTTCTTAGCTACTTTTTTATAGGTTTCACGACGATGTTCAATTTCACTCAAAAATTGCAAGTAATCTTCAAATCGAAAGACAGCAATCGTTCTATTTTCAACTGCAGGTTTCACCGCACAATTCGGTTCATGCGTATGAGTACAGGTTCGGAATTTACAGTCGCGACTGACTTCAGCAATTTCAGGAAATGCTCGGTTTAAATCCTCCGCATTGTCCACTTCGTAATCCAAGGAAGAAAATCCCGGAGTATCCGCAATTTTTCCTCCATTAAGATTGTAAAAACTGACAGCTCGTGTCGTATGACGGCCGCGGCCTAAACTATCTGAAATCTCACCCGTCTCTAACTGTAAATCCGGTGCAATTTTATTGAGCAAAGTGGATTTGCCAACTCCCGTCTGCCCCATGAAAACCGTCTTTTTACTTGTCAAAAATGGCAACAGTTCTGCGACTGTTTTGGCAGTATCATAACCAATCGCTTGGTAAACCTCAAGAAAAACATCTAACTCCTTGTCATCCTCCAACAAATCCAATTTGCTGATATAAATAATCGGATGAATGGCTTTCTGCTCCAAAAGAACTAAGAACCGATCCAAAAGATTGGGATTAAAATCTGGCTCTTTGGCACTCATTATCACGACAGCCTGCTCGATATTAACGATGGGCGGCCTCACTAGACTATTTTTTCGCTCTGCTATTTTTAAAATGTATCCTTCAGAATCTTTCTCAGCAGAAAATTCGACCTCATCTCCCACATAGGGAGTTTGACCTTTCTTACGAAAATTCCCTCTGGCTCTGGTCTGATACACCTTGCCTTCTGACTCTACATAATAGAAGCCAGCCAAGGCTTTCACAATTGTTCCTTTCAAATGAACTCCTTTAACCTTAATAAGTTCATTATATCAAAAAAACAAGTATTTTGCTTTTTAGTGCAAAAAAACGATGAAAAACGTTTCTAATATGGTATAATAGATACCGAGCGGAAATGGCGGAACGGCAGACGCGCATGCTTCAGGCGCATGTGTCCATTCGGACGTGAGGGTTCAAATCCCTTTTTCCGCATTTTTATTTTGTTAGGTGTTTTGGTATTGCAGCTTATGCTACGCTTTGTCTTCTCGCCTAAAACGAAATAGCCTATTTTGAATGCTCCTATCGAGCCCATTCAAAAATTGCTTATTCTAAATTTTGGAAAGGTGGCCCAGCTTGGTACGGCACCGGACTCGAAATCCGGCAAATGGATTTTATTCATGCGCGGGTTCAAATCCCGTCCTTTCCTTATAAAGAACCTCACTAAGACGAACTTAGTGAGGCTTTTTGTTTACAATATTATTCAACTCATCTGAATCCCTCGTCATATAAGCTGTCTGCTAAACGTGCAAATTCTTGCAAATCAAGCGCTTCTCCTCGTACACTTGGAGATAACTCAGCATTGTCCAAAGCGGACTCTAGCTTTGTTTTGACTTCATTCGACTTCCCAAAATAACTGGTCAGATTATTCCAGAGGGTTTTCCGGCGGTGGGTAAAACTAGCTTTTGAGACTTTGAAGAAGAAAGCTTCATCCTTGACCCCAACTGCTGGCTGGTCTCTGCGGACCATCTTGAGGATAGCCGAATCCACATTTGGAGCAGGAACAAAGACTGTTCGTGGTACGATAAAAGCGACCTTGGCGGTCATATAATACTGCACCGCTATTGACAAACTGCCATAAGATTTACTATTGGGTTGCGCCGAGATACGATCAGCCACTTCTCGCTGCATCATCACGACAAATTCACTAAAAGGAATGCCACTCTCAATCAAGTGCATGAGGATAGGAGTGGTAATATAGTAGGGCAGGTTGGCCACCACTTTGATAGGAAGATTTGGATTAGCAAATTCCTTGATTCGGGCTTGCAAGTCTGACTTAAGAATATCTTCATTGACCACGCGCACATTGTCAAAATCCCGCAAAGTATCTGCCAAAATCGGCACCAAGCGCTCATCAATTTCAAAAGTCATAACTTCGGCTGCATTTTCTGCCAAAAACTCAGTTAGAGCTCCGATGCCTGGTCCGATTTCGATAACATTAACATTCTCATCAATCTCAGCTGTGTCCACAATTTTTTGTAAAATATTGGTATCGGTCAAGAAATTCTGACCGAATGATTTTTTAAAAGTAAAACCATGACGCTCAAGCACAGCTCGCGTCACACTATAATCCGCAATTCTCATAAATCTCTTTTCTATCTATTAGCTGAATAAAATATATAAAATTCGCATAATTCCCAGCACAAGCAAAATCCAAAATGCCAGATGAATACGGCGTTTAGTTTCTGTTGAAGTAGATTCAGTCACATCAGCCATTTGCTTGTTTTTTTGATTTTTACGTTTCTTAAACTCATCTTGGTAAGCAACCGAATTTAGAATATTATCTACTGGCAGCATGTCTGAAGCATAATCATCTGGGAAACCCATAGCTATCCCAAGCAAATCCTCGTCCGCTAAAGAAAAATCTAAATCTTCTGGTCGATTTTGCTGAATAGCTCGGACATTTTTTAAAAGTTTGTCAGAAGCAATAGGCAACTCGTCCATAGAAATAATTTCTAAAACGTCAAATCCTAGCGTATCGCCCTCTTTGATATTTGCAGTAATGTAACACACAAAGTCATCGTACAGTTGCAAAGTCTGTGGAGCATGCTGCTCTAAAAAGGAGCGATTGCGACGAGCATTCTGATGAAAGTTTTCATCAGAAAGAGCAATCCCCGTATCCTGTGTCCGATAAAATTCTTCTGTCTTCTCTTTATCTTCTTTTTCAAGCTCTTCTGCTTTTTGCCACAAATCAATAGCCGCTTGCAGCTCTTCTTCACCCCAAAATAGTTGCCAGAAATAAGGAATCGTATAAATTCCCTCCGCTAAAACACGTACCTCATCTCCGTTTTTAAAATAAATATAACTTCTATTTGCCATCTCGCTTCCTTTCGTACTCTTTCATTACATTTTCAACATCTGTCAATCCAATCCCAAATAATTCCAAGCGTTTAAGCAATTGTTTCCCATTTGAATAGCCCCTGCGGAATTCTTCAACTCAGAATCCACAACATTTTTGGACATCAACTTCCTGCGAAACCAGTAGCGCATACTGTTTCATTAGTGACATCAGTCATCATCACTATCAAGCACTTCAAACATAATCTTTTGTAAATATCAAAGTTGACTTATTATCGCCAGGTAAATCCCCCTTAACACTCATCATGCTTTAAAAAAACGTACTAAACGCTATAATATTCGATTATTATTCTCCGGTTTTCTCTGTTAGTTGCGTCAAAATTCGGTAGAGTTTCTCTTGCGCCTCTTGATCATAAACCGAGCGATTGGCTTTGACTTCTTGGCATTTTTCATTGTATAAAAAGCCGTTATAGCTGTTCCCGTAGCGAGAGCGACATAGGTTTGTGCCATTTCTTCAGGCGAAATTGAGAATCGAGATTTCAGTTTGTATAGGTTTTTCATAAAGGAAGAAAGGTGACTATAACGCTTCATATCTACCTTAACACTAGGTACTCTGATAGCCTGAATTGTAACGTCTTTGTACCTTGCTCTCATCGCTAAGGTCAGCATCAGAAGCGCTAATTTGTTCTGGTAATAAGTTTTTGAAGGGCTGTAAGATTGTTCGCCCTTTAGATTATCAAAATTCAATTTAATAAAAGGATAGGCTTGTAAACCTTGCGATGAAATATTGAGAATGCGACCACTCTCGGACTCTTTCAATAAGGGAATAAAAGACTGGGATAGCAAAAAAGGAGCTACAACATTGGTCGCAAACTGCTTTTCCAATCCATCTTTGGTTAAAACTGGTTGCTTAATTGATAAATCAAAGTCAGCAGCATTATTTATCAAGACATCAAGCGCTCCTTGAGTCTGGATATAATTTTCAATAGCTGTTTTGATACTCGTCAAGTCAGAAAGATCTGCTAATAGGTAGCTGACATGAGAATTACCAGTTTCACTAATGATTGTCTCACAGGCGCTCTCAGCTCTCTCTTTACTACGACAAAAAATCGTTACCTGCCAGCCTTTATCAGCTAGCTGTTTAGCTGCTTGATAACCTATCCCGCTATTTCCACCTGTTATGATACATTTTTTCATACTATTCCTTTACTTTTCACTTTCTTGATAATGCGCCATCACGCTCTCAACTTTTGCTAAATTTATCCCAAATAATTCTAAGCGTTTAAGCAACTGTTTCCCATTTGAATAGCCAATACGGAGTTCTTCTCCTAAAAATTCACGACGTTTGCGGCTGTCATTGCCTGCCAGAAATCCTAAGCGGATCAAATCTGAACGTGTGATATCAAAATCAGTCTTTTTTTCAAAATTTTTAGTTACCTGAGAAAGAGCAGCTTTTAAATCTTCATAAGAAGCATGCTCGATACCCAATGACTTCCCTTTATTTTTAGACTTAGGAGCGGCTTCATCACGCCTTAAAAAAGCATGCTGAACACTAGGAATAGCGGTCATGATCATCCTACGAATCCGCTCACCATTGACATCTGGGTCAGTAAAAACGATCACTCCATGCAGGTCATGAAGACGTTTAATACGCTTCATATCTTCTTGGCAAATTGCAGACCCTCTTGTTTCGTAAGTTTCGACGTCAAAATACCGTTTGAGATTGGCCGTATCATCTCGACCTTCTACAACTAGAACCTGAGAAATCTTTTCTTTCATCAATCTTCTTTCAAATTAAATATTCGCAGCGCATTTTCATACGTTGCTTGCGCAACTTCTTCGACAGTCAAACCACGAAGTTCTGCAATCTTGTCTACAACATAGCGAGTATAAGCCGTTCGGTTTTCACGCCCACGCTTGGGAACAGGAGCTAAGTAAGGTGCGTCCGTTTCAACTAGGATTTTATCCAAAGGGAGATTTTGCGCAGCTTCCTGCACATCTACAGCCTTCTTAAACGTGACCACACCCGAAAATGAAATCATCATACCAAGCTGGGTAAAACGCTCTGCCATTTCCAAAGAACCTGAATAAGAGTGCATAATGCCCCCACGAGGACCCACACCCTCGCTTTTAATAATCTCATATGTGTCGTCCAAAGCATCACGAGTGTGCACTACAAAAGGCAAGTCCAAATCTTTTGACAACTGAATCTGCCGCCGAAAAACACGCTCTTGCGCTTCTTTCGGTGCTGTCATCCAATGATAGTCCAGACCAATCTCACCGAGGGCAATAACTTTGGGATCGTGCAAATGACTGATAAGCATGTCCTCAACTTCCTGCGTATAAGAACCTGCCTCCGTCGGGTGCCAGCCAATCGTACTGTAAAGTTCGTCATATTGACGAGACAGCGCTAGCGACTTTTCAATGGTTTCTGCATCAAAACCCACAATATTCATCTTAGTGACACCTAACTCGCGAGCAAAAGCAATTTCTTCAGCTTCTTTTCCTGCAAAATTGTCCACGTTGAGGTGTGTATGTGTGTCAAAAATTTTCATCATTCATTCCTCTTTATATCAGTTTCTATTATATCAAAATCTCGTGGTAAATGCAGATTGTCTCTTTGTTATCCAACAAAAAAACCAGCGGCCTCGAGTTTCCGTTGGTTCTTCATCTTGTATTCGTTTGGATTATGCAGCCAAAACTTTGCGTCCTTTACGACGACGGCTAGCAAGTACGCGACGACCGTTTTTAGTTGCCATACGATGACGGAAACCATGTTTGCGCGCACGACGGATTTTACTTGGTTGATAAGTACGTTTCACTTTGAATACCTCCTCTTAGATTCTTGTATTCGTTTAGCCGGCTATTGTGATCAGTTACTAAACATACTTTATTATTCTATATGATTCTAAGCCTTTTGTCAATAGCAGCGCGAAATTGTTTTTGCTAAAGCCTCAAGAAAGTTTGTCTAAACCTCGTACAATTCTCTGGTTGCCTCATAAAAAGGAATGAGTGTTATCATAGCAGCCTGAAGCTCATCCAGAACTTGCCTTATTGATGTGGCTTGGGCTAAATCTACATCGTATTTCACTAAGACTTTACGGACTTGCCCTGTTTTTACTTGTTGGCTCAAATACTGTCGATTTTCTTCTGTTCCAGCAAATCGTTGACTGACTCCATTTATTTGAGCCAAGTAATAAACCGGAGTTGCGATTGGCACCTGCAAAACTCGATTTTGCTTCGTCAGACTGGTTTCATCTTTCTTGCGCTCGATAAAGCTGACTTCTAACGATACTCCAAAATCTCTTGGCTTCCCATATAAACGCAGCGCAAACATTGGTTCTGTGACATCGCCACAACCGCGCAAGTAGTTCCAAAAATGGGGACGCAAAATTTGAGCTTGATTCATCCAGTTGCTGGTACGCTCCAGAGTTAATTTTGGATAAAATCTTTGAAATTGCTTAACCAAGTCCGAAAATTCCGCGCGTGCTGCCTGACCTTTCTGTTTGAAATCAAGCATCATTTCTCTCAATTCTCCCGCTTTATCAGGAGAAATATATTTATGTCCTTGTAATGCTAAGTAAGTTTCAATAGCTGGAAAAATAGACATGTAAGCTCCTTTCTTATCAATCTCAAGCACGTCAATTAGTGGACTAAACGGAAAGAAAGACTGAAAAGAAATTCTTCTCAGTCCTTAGTTTATTATTCACTGTCAATATCCACAACAACATAACGGTTTGGTTCGTCACCCTCTGAATAGCTGGTAAGCCCGTCCATTTTAGAAATAATTCGGTGAATAATTTTCCGCTCATTGTTAGACATAGGGTCGGTTTTTTGACTATGTTGGTATTCCAACACACGATCAGCTAGCTTCTGAGCGTAGCTTTGTAGAACTTCTGCTCGATGTTCTACATAATCATTGACATTGATAGAAATGTAAAAACTCTTAGAATAGCGATTATAAAGATAATTCTGTGCCAACAATTGAAGAGCTTTCAGCACTTTTCCGTGATAGCCAATAATGCGACCAGGCTCATTGGTATCAATCTGCATATTGATTGTCCGATGATTATGAGCACTTGCAATGCTAGCTTCAACATCCATTTCGTCCACGATGTTTTGCACATAGCCCGTCACACTCGCAACAACTTCTTCAACATCATAATTTTCTTCCACTTGAATGCCCAAATCTTCAAAATCAGCCGGCTCTTCAGCTATCGGTTGGACTTCCGAGCGCTTTTCTACAGCCTGGTCAAAAGAAATAATCTTGTCAGTTGTCTTTTCTTCTTGAGCGACCGATTTTTGAAAATTTACGATGTCACTATCTTTCAATAAGTCAATTGTGCCTGTTTCTTCAAGAATCGTGCTAGCTTCTTTTTCGTGCTTCAAAATTTCAGCTTTGACATCATCTGAGATTTCTTTGCCTTCTCCTTCGATTTTTTTAATGGCTGCAACAACATGTCCTAAGTCAACAGTTGCTTCACTCACGCTTTTAACGGGCTCATTTTGAGCGTTGATTGCTTCCGGAACACCTTTGACAGCTTTTTGGTTAGCTTTTACTACAGTTGTTTCGTTAATAGGTTCCACATCAACTTGGGCTAATTTCTTGCCAAATAATCCTAAAAATCCTTTTTTCTCACGAGAAATCACTTTGATATGTGCTTTCATCCGTGGAATATCTAACTCGCGCAAGCCATTTTGAATGGCTTCTTCAACACTCGCTCCTGTAAATAATACCATACAAGTGCCTCCTTACTTTCTCTTTTTTTGTGCTTTACGATAAGCACGTTTTTTCTTTTCTTCACGTTCCCGCTCAGCAGTCGCTTTCGCTTCTCTTTCTGCAATGATTTTATACGGATTGCTTAGTAAAAGCGTTTGGAACACCTGATACGCATACGATGTGCTCCAATATAAAGCAACCCCACTTGCTACACTCATGGCAAAGAAGAAGACAAATAGCGGCATGACAAACATCATTCCTGTCATCAAGCCATTACGCTCTGCCATTCCTTTATTGCTCAACCAAGTACTCAAAAAGGTGAAAACAGCTGCTAAAACTGGCAAAATATAATAGGGATCTGTCGCGCCCAGATTCAGCCATAGAAAGTGCCCTACTTTAAGAAATTCAACACGCGTCAAAGCATGATACAAGGCAATCAACACAGGCATTTGAATGAGCAAGGGCCAAAATGATGCCGATGGCTTTACTCCTAATTCCTTATACAGCTTTTGTGTTTCTTCTGCCAAACGACTGCGACTTTCCATGTCGCGTCCTGGATACTTCGCCTGCAATTCTTTCACTAACGGCTGCGCTTCCTGCATTTTCCGAGAAGCATTGATCTGCAATTGGAAAACAGGCAAAAGAACTGTCCGAATAATCAATGTGAAAAGGATAATCCCAATTCCTGTACTTCCATTGAATGACAGGAAACGAATCGTTACGGCGAAGAAATAGACAAATCTCTCCCATAAATCCGGCGAACTCGCTGTGACCTCACTCGTCCCACACGCCGTTAAGATGAGCGAAGCTAAAACTAAAAGCCCCGCCAGTTTACTTTTCTTTTTCACTACTCAAACCTTCCTGATAAATTTTTGCTATTTTTAGTACATGAAGCAAATTTTGCTCTAATTCTTGATAAGTCAGAATTTCCACACCTTTTCGTGCAATGACGACAAAATCAAGCGTCGCTAGCTCTGCTTGATGAGCTATCAAAACGTGTCGAATACGGCGCTTAATCTTGTTGCGCATTACTGCATTTCCCAGTTTTTTACTGACAGATATTCCTACTCGAAAGTGTCTTTGTTTCTTTTCTAATTTATAAATGACGAATTTTCTATTGGCAAAACTTTGCCCACTTTTGAAAATCGCATTAAAATCTTTCTCGCTCTTGACGCGATAGCTTTTCTTCAAAACTCAACTCCATCTACCAAAATTATATCTATTATACCATAATTTTCAAAAAAACCAATAAGAGCAGGCATATTCACCATTTTACTCTATCCAACTGATACAAAACGCATGTAATTCACTCTTAGTCTGAAAATTTAATGCTAAAAGAGTTAGTAAAGTAAAGAAGAGCGACTAAGATTGGCTCCTAATCCCTCTTCTCGTATCTTATACTAAATGATTACCGACACGACACTTGTAATTCATAGTTATATTTTTCAACTATTTGCTAGATTCTTTTGCAAAAAATTGCGTGGCTGCAACTGCTGCTTTCCAGCCTTTGTACAATTTTTGGCGCTCTAGCCCTGACATAGTTGGCTGGAATGTTTCCCCGACCGCATTTAATGTTTTCAACTCCTCCATGTCTTTCCAATAACCAACCGCAAGACCTGCCAGAAAAGCTGCCCCAAGAGCTGTCGTTTCCAAATTTGCCGCACGCGCTAACTCAATTCCCAGAATATCTGCTTGGAACTGCATGAGGAAATCATTCATGGCAGCACCACCATCTACCTTCAGAACTTGAATAGCCGTGCCTGTGTCCATTTGCATGGTATCAATGATATCGCACACTTGATAAGCAATGGATTGCAGAGTTGCCTTGATGAAGTCCTCTTTACTCGTTCCACGCGTCAAGCCAAAAATAGAGCCTCTTGCTTCTGGATCCCAATAAGGCGCTCCAAGCCCCGTAAAGGCTGGAACAACATATACTTCATTTTCATTGGTGGATTTTTTTGCATATCGCTCAGACTCAGGTGAGCTAGCAATCATACGAAGACCGTCACGAAGCCACTGAATGGCACTACCCGCAATAAAAATCGAACCTTCCAAAGCATAAGTTACTTTGCCATTTATCCCATAACCAATGGTCGTCAAAAGATTATTTTTGGATAAATTGCACTCCTGACCAGTATTCATAATGATGAAAGAGCCTGTCCCATAAGTATTCTTCACCATTCCCGGCTCAAATGCTAATTGCCCAAAGAGAGCTGCCTGCTGATCGCCCGCCATTCCTGCAATTGGTACCTCTCCACCATAAAAATGATAAGGTGCTGTTTTACCGTAAATTTCTGAATTCGAGCGAACTTCTGGCAACATCGCTTTAGGAATGTTGAGTAAGGACAAAATCTCATCATCCCATTGGAGCTCTTTGATATTGTATAGCATGGTCCGCGCTGCATTTGAATAATCAGTCACATGAGCTGCACCATCCGTTAATTTCCAGACTAACCAGGTATCAATCGTACCAAAGAGCAATTCTCCTCGCTCTGCACGTTCCTGCGCTCCCTCTACCTGATCTAAAATCCAGCGTACCTTGGTCGCAGAGAAATAAGCATCTATGATCAAACCTGTTTTTTGATGAAAGAAATCTACATATCCATCTTGCTTGAGCTTTTCTGCTAAAGGAGCTGTTTGCCGAGACTGCCAGACAATGGCATTGTAAATGGGCAAGCCCGTTTCTTTATCCCACACAACCGTTGTCTCCCGTTGATTGGTAATGCCGATTGCTTCAATCTCTGTGGGCTTGATGCCACTTTCAATAAAAGCATTTGCAATGACCGACTGCACAGAATTCCAAATCTCATTTGCATTGTGCTCAACCCAGCCCGCCTGTGGAAAAATCTGAGTAAACTCTTTTTGACTCGTGGCAACCTTCTCACCCTTTTTATTGAAAATAATCGCCCGTGAGCTGGTTGTCCCTTGGTCAATCGCCATAATATAGGTTTCTTGTGACATAAAACGCCTCCATTGTATGTTCTGCTTTTATTATACACAATAAAGCGCTTTCTTTCTATTCTTTTCTCCTGTTTTTTGTGAAAATTTCACTTAAACTCTGTTTCAAGCATATAAAAACGACTTCCTTCCAGAAGCCGTTCCATTATTTACACATTATAAACGAGCGTTTAATTCTTTGCTCAATTCTTCAAATCCTGGTTTTCCAAGAAGAGCAAACATATTTTTCTTGTAAGCTTCTACACCTGGTTGGTCAAATGGGTTAATAGCATTCAAGTAGCCAGAAATAGCAATAGCCAACTCAAAGAAGTAAATAGTATAGCCAAGAGTAAAGGCGTCTTGCTCAGGAAGTGTTACATACATATTTGGCACATCACCGTCAGTATGAGCCAGAAGTACACCGTCTGTCGCTTTCTTATTAACAAAGTCAACATCTTTTCCTTGAAGATAGCCAAGTCCGTCCAAGTCTTCTGCCAATTCAGGAATCGTCACGTTTTTGCGTGGTTTGTCCACACGGACAACTGTTTCAAACATAATACGCGCACCTTCTTGGATAAATTGTCCAAGAGAGTGAAGGTCTGTTGAGAAATTAGCAGATGTTGGATAAATACCTTTTTGGTCTTTTCCTTCTGACTCACCAGCTAATTGTTTCCACCATTCTGAGAAGTATTGCAGAGATGGTTCGTAGTTAACCAAAATTTCAGTCGCATAGCCTTTGCGATAAAGGATGTTACGAAGAGCTGCGTACTGATAAGCTTCGTTTTCTGCAATCTTATCTGAAGTGTAGTCCTTACGAGCAGCATTAGCACCTTCCATAAGGGCTTTGATGTCTGCGCCTGATGCTGCAATTGGTAGAAGTCCTACTGCTGTCAATACAGAGAAACGTCCGCCAATGTCATCTGGCACCACAAATGTTTCCCAACCATTGGCATCTGCTTCCACCTTAACTGCACCTTTTTGGCGGTCAGTTGTCGCATAGATACGTTTGTTAGCTTCAGCTTCACCATATTTTTTAATCAAAAGTTCTTTGAAGACGCGGAAAGCAATAGCAGGTTCTGTCGTTGTCCCTGATTTAGAAATCACATTAACTGAGAAATCTTTATCTGAAACGTATTCTACCAAGTCTGCAAGGTAAGTAGATGAAATAGAATTTCCAGCATAAAGGATTTGTGGAGCTTTGCGTTCTTCTTTGGTTTGCAAGTTTGCAAAATGATTGCTCAAGAAATCAATCGCTGCTTTTGCTCCAAGGTATGACCCACCAATCCCAATCACGACCAAAACATCGCTGTCTGATTTGATTTGTTCTGCCGCTTTCAAAATGCGAGCGAATTCTTCTTTGTCATAGTTTTCTGGAAGGTCAAGCCAGCCACGGAAGTCACTTCCTGCACCAGTTCCTTTGCGCAACAGTTCATCTGCCGCAGAAACTTGTGTTTGCATGTAATCTACTTCATGCGGTGCAACAAATTTTCCAAGCACGTTTGAGTAATTAAACTGAATATGTGTCATTATAGTCCTCCAATTTTTCTTCCCTACTATGATACCGCTTTACCACTTTTTTATCAAGCAATTTTCTTGAATAAAACGTTTCCAATTTATTTTTTGTATCTGATTCTCAAAAATCACAACCTCATGCTGGGCTTGTAGGCAATCGTTTGCGTAAATAGCGAAAATTCTGGAAATAATAAGTCCGAAAAAGTTAAAAAAACGCTTTCAATTTTAAGTATGAACAAATTTTATCTAACAGCAAACTATAATCCGCACTCTAGAATAACTATTGAAGAGCATAATTCCCACTCCTGCTAAACTATTTCTATATTTCATTTCGCTTTTTATATTCGTTTTTGCAAAGCAAAAAAGAGCACACAATTCACACTCGCTTAGGGCTGCTGGATTCCTCCTCTGACCCGCTTCACGCAGAATTGTTGCTCCGATAAGTATTATACCATAAATTTGTTTTTGTGCCAATTAAGATTTTCCTTTTTTCCAAAAAGAAAGGAAAAATAAGCAGATGAATAAACCTAGAATCGCTGGTACAACAATCGTTAAACCAGCTCTACCACTATCTAGATAGGACCAGAGCATTTTCAAAAAGGCCGTGATAATTAACAGTAATGTCAACAATTTCCAACTATGGAGCCAAGTTGCTCTAATCAGAAGTAGAAAGAAACTAATTACCAAAAAAGCAAACAAAACTTTTTTGAGATTCCAATCTGCCTGCAAGAAATCTTGCTCGTAAGCTAGAAACTCTTTTACCAAAGGAGAGGTCGTCTTTGGCACCCAAAACCAAATCATACTGGTAAAGAGAGCAAAGATACTAGCAGAAATGCCAAGAAGGCTCTTTCGATAAGAGAAATAGATAATCGGTAAAATGAGAATCGGACGAATATACCAAGATAGCTGGTTTTGATGACGTGTAAAAGCCCAAGCCTGAAATTCTACATTGCCTATCAGCAACCCAATAAACAGCAATGTTAAAAGAAAGAACAAAGCACTTAGCCAATGTTTCATTTTTGTCTCCTCTTTCTAAAAAAATCTTGCATCATCTGAGCACATTCTGCTTCCAAAATCCCACTTTCAAGATCAACTCGGTGATTGAGTCGTTCATCTGTTAGAATATCATAGAGGCTACCGGCAGCACCAAATTTTTGATTCTTTGCACCGTAGATAACCTGCGGAATGCGAGCCAAACCAATAGCACCGCTACACATGACACAAGGCTCAATAGTGACAAATAGAGTCGTATCTAGCAAGCGCCAGTTTTTTTCATAAGCGTTGGCTTCTTCAATCGCCATTATTTCTGCGTGCATGACAGCTCGCTGCAGCTCCTCACGCGCATTGTGCCCACGACCGATAATTTCCCCGTTCTTGACAATGACACAGCCAATCGGAATTTCATCATTAACAAGCGCAATCTCTGCTTCTTTCAAAGCCTCCCGCATAAAAAATTCTTTTTCTTCAACTGTATAGTTCATCTTTTAACCATCTAATCCTCTGTATGATAAAAATCTCCTAATTCATAAGTCGTGACTTCTCTGACATGAAGTTTATATTTGGCAACTAGATCCGCAATATCTTCTCCATTAATTAAAGTAATGACTCTAGTTCCTTGACGAGCTGCTTCAATGGCACTTCTTGAAAAATCAGAAGTTGTAATAAAAATACCATATTCTGCATTGTATTTATCCATTGCACCGCGGAATTTATCAATCTCCGGAGAAGGAACATTATTTTCCCAACGCTTTGCTTGGATAGCTACACGATTGGTTCTGAAGTCATCTGTACTAGTAATATAGCCAAAACCATCTAAACCACCATCATTAGTATAACTAACCCCAATTTTTTCATCTAGTTTGACACCCATCTCCTTGACTAGACCACGAGCAAAAGTTTCAAATTTTTGTGGTGACATAGATTTTAAAGCTCTTGTCAACTCAACTCTCCAATTTTCTTTTGAGTCATCTAGTGAATGTTTAAGTTCCTTTTCAAAGGATAACTTGAAGAATTGTTTTGACTTCTTCTCATTTTTCCAAAATTGAATGGCTTTCTGTTGAATATCGCTAGCAAAATGCTCATCCAGTTTCACTTTTCTACCTAATTCTGTCAATTCAAAAGTCGATTGCTTTGGTTTAGAAAGATAGCCCGTGATAAGCAAACTTTTGGCAGAAAAATTAAAAGTGTA
Organism: Streptococcus sp. HF-2466; assembly: GCF_015594645.1. Taxonomy (NCBI): domain Bacteria; kingdom Bacillati; phylum Bacillota; class Bacilli; order Lactobacillales; family Streptococcaceae; genus Streptococcus; species Streptococcus sp. HF-2466. The sequence continues at coordinate 14,190 of NZ_JADNQU010000012.1, read as the reverse complement.
ATCACTAGGTTTATAAATTTTTCCACTTTTTTGAGACACTTTTTCTTCCTCAAAAAAATTCTCATCTATCGTATTTTCTCCCTTTTTAATAGCATCTAGCAACTCTCGTTTGGTTGCATAGCCACCTAGCTTTTTTAAATTCCTGATAATTTCACTTATCATTATTTTTTCCTGTTCTTTATTAGACAAATCTGTAAAGTTCATCATTTATCTCCTTTGCTCTCCATTTATTATATCATGTTATAAACCTGAAAATATAAAAAAGCCACCTTTCGATGGCTTTCAGGAGATTATTATGAAAAAGTTTAGGATTTCTATCAAATAAAGTTAGGAGGTCTTCATCTGATGGTTTTAGTATAACCTAGCCAGCTTAAAATTAACTTAAGAAGAGACGTATTATTTAAAAATTTTTAAATTCTTTGTTTTTTACACATAAAAAGCGAGCTTGAACTCGCTTCCGATTATAATTTCTATTACAAACTTGACCAAACACTTTCTAAAATATTGGTTTGTTCACGACCTGGACCAACAGAGAAAGTAGAGATGCGGACACCGACCAATTCACTGACACGACGGACGTAGTTGCGTGCATTTTCTGGCAACTCTTCTAAACTGCGAACACCTGTAATGTCTTCTGACCAACCTGGTAATTCTTCATAGATTGGTTTGCAGCGTTTGAGTTGCTCTAAACTAGCCGGGTAATGGTCAATACGTTCTCCGTCTAGGTCGTAAGCTACACAGATTTTAACCGTATCCAGTCCCGTCAAAACATCAATTGAATTGAGGGAAAGGTTGGTAATCCCAGACACACGGCGACTGTGACGCATAACAACTGAATCAAACCAACCAACACGACGAGGACGCCCTGTTGTCGTTCCATATTCATGTCCAACTTCACGAATGCGATTGCCTACTTCATCAAATAGTTCTGTCGGGAATGGCCCGTCACCAACACGACTGGTATAGGCTTTGCAAACTCCGACAACCTTATCAATCTTGCTTGGACCTACACCGGAACCAATCGTCACACCACCTGCAACAGGATTGGAAGAGGTAACAAATGGATAAGTGCCTTGGTCAATATCTAGCATAACTCCCTGTGCCCCTTCAAAAAGGACACGTTTGCCTTGATCAAGAGCATCATTCAAGATAACAGAAGTATCTGTCACGTATTGTTTAATCTGCTGACCGTATGCGTAGTATTCTTCAAAAATATCGTCAAATTGGATAGCTGTGCTGTCGTAGAGTTTTTCAAAAAGACGATTCTTCTCGGCAAGATTACGCTCCAAACGTTCTCTGAAAATATCCTTATCCAAAAGATCAGCAATTCGGATTCCCACGCGAGCTGCTTTGTCCATATAAGCTGGACCAATTCCCTTAATAGTCGTTCCGATTTTGTTATCACCTTTGGCTTCTTCCTGTAAGCGATCTAACTCAATATGGTAAGGAAGGATAACATGAGCACGATCTGAAATCCGAAGGTTATCTGTCGTGACACCCTCCTCGTGCAAATAAGCCAATTCCTTTACAAGAGACTTGGGATTGACTACCATTCCGTTTCCGATAACAGAGATTTTCTCTGGGAAGAAAATACCGGATGGAATCAAGTGCAATTTATACTTTTTACCGTCAATTACAATGGTATGACCGGCATTATCTCCGCCTTGATAACGGGCAATAACTTCGGCATTAGCTGAAAGGAAATCTGTAATCTTTCCTTTTCCTTCATCTCCCCACTGGGTTCCTACAACTACAACTGATGTCATAATTTTGTCTGAGCTAAGCGCTCGTCCTTTCTTGTCTACATGGCAGGAGTTTCACCTGCAATTATATCTTACATCTTATTATAAGAAAAATTCCTTCTTTTTTCAAGATAAGACTATCGCAGTCGTTTGCAAATGACGAAGTTTGAGTCCCCCTCTTTTGGAAAATTCTTATCCTATCTAAAATAGAATCGTTTTCTTTTAAAAAAGTTCGGAAAACGTAGTAGAAATTTGTTTTCTGAGCATTTTTATAATAGACTAAAAGTATTAGAAAATAAACAGGTATTTCCCATGAACATCAATCACTTATTCGAAAAATTAGCAACAGATGCACCTATTTTACAAGCTACTTTCGGATTGGAAAGGGAGGGCTTGCGCATCAATCAAGACGGAAAATTAGCGCAAACTTCTCACCCTCAAGCCTTTGGCAGCCGTAATTTTCACCCGACGATTCAGACCGATTTTAGTGAGCAGCAATTAGAACTCATCACCCCGATTGCAACTTCTACAAAAGAAGCAAGGCGTTTTCTCGCTGCCATTACTGATGTAGCTGGACGCACCATCCAAAAAAATGAAGCAATCTGGCCACTCTCTATGCCCCCAAAACTGTCACCAGCAGAAATTCAAATCGCTCATTTAGAAAACGATTTTGAGCGTCATTATCGAGAAAGTTTAGCAGAAAAATATGGAAAAACGCTACAAGCCATCTCAGGCATTCACTACAATGTGGAATTAGGAACAGACTTGATTCAAGCCCTTTTCAAGGTCAGTGATTACCAAAATATTCGACTTTTTAAAAATAACCTCTATCTCAAATTGGCTCGAAACTTTTTACGTTTTCGCTGGTTTCTGACTTATTTATACGGGGCAGCACCAATTGCTGAGGAAGGATTCTTGACGAGAAAGATTTCTCAGCCTGTACGCTCTATCCGCAACAGCGATTTGGGATATGTAAACGATAAAAAGATTCACATTTCCTATGCTTCACTAGAGTCTTATGTAAGCGATATAGAGAAATACGTAGCACAAGGCGATTTAATTGCCGAGAAAGAATGCTACACACCCGTCCGCTTCCGTGGGCAAAAAGAAAATCGGAATTACCTAGAAAAAGGAATTACCTATTTGGAATTCCGCTGTTTTGACCTCAATCCTTTTGAAGTGCTAGGAATCAGCCAAGAGACCATGGACACGGTTCATCTCTTTTTGCTTGCCTTGCTCTGGCTAGATGATATAGCAGACCCTGATGAGATCCTAGAGCAAGCTCATGCTCTAAATGAAAAAATAGCTCTTAGCCACCCTCTGACTCCTCTGCCCGTTGAAGCTGATAGCGATCTGCTCCTTAGAGCCATGCAAGCTGTCATCCACCAGTTCGGATTAAGCTCCTATTATCAAGACCTGTTTCATCATGTAAAAAATGCAGTTGCTGCCCCCAGTCTGACCCTTTCCGCTCAGCTCTTGCCTTATCTTCGAAACCAGTCTTTAGAAGCCTTTGGTTTAGAAAAAGCCAAAGAATACCACAACTACGCTTGGCATGCACATTATGCGCTAAAAGGCTATGAAAATATGGAACTCTCCACTCAAATGCTCCTCTTTGACGCTATTCAAAAAGGGGTGCAAGTAGAAATCTTGGACGAAAGTGACCAGTTTTTAAAGCTTCAACATAAAGATCATATCGAGTATGTCAAAAATGGCAATATGACCTCAAAGGACAACTATATCGTGCCTCTTGCGATGGCAAATAAGACAGTAACTAAGAAAATTTTATCTGCTGCTGGCTTTCCTGTTCCTGCTGGAGCCGAATTTTTCACTCTGGAAGAAGGAATAGCTTACTATCCCTTTATCAAAAATAAGCCGATTGTTGTCAAACCCAAATCCACCAATTTCGGGTTAGGAATTTCTATTTTTCAAGCACCTGCCAATCGAGACAGTTACCAAAAAGCATTGGAGATTGCCTTTTCAGAGGATAGCTCTGTCCTTGTTGAGGAATTTATCGCAGGAACCGAATATCGCTTCTTTGTCCTCGACAGAAAATGTGAGGCAGTGCTTCTGCGCTTAGCAGCCAACGTTATAGGAGACGGTCAGCATACTATTCGAGAATTGGTAGCTTTTAAAAATACCAATCCCCTGCGCGGTCGAGATCACCGCTCTCCTTTGGAAAGAATCAAACTAGGAGAGATCGAGCTACTCATGCTAGAACAGCAAGGTTATAAAGCAGACGATATCTTACCAAAAGGAGGTCAAGTCTTTCTTCGCCGTAATTCTAATATTTCTACTGGTGGAGACTCAGTAGATGTGACTGAAATCATGCACACCTCCTATAAGGAACTAGCAGCAGAAATGGCAGCTGCTATAGGAGCTTGGGTCTGTGGCGTGGATTTAATTATCCCGAATAGCACACTTCCAGCCAGCAAAAATGAGCCCCACTGCACCTGCATTGAGCTGAATTTCAATCCATCCATGTATATGCACACTTATTGCGCAGAAGGTCCCGGTCAAAGCATTACACCTAAAATTTTGGCCAAACTTTTCCCAGAAATCCATTAAATACTAAATACACTGTAAAACGAGCTGAAAACAACAGCTCGTTTTTTTATGTATAACTTTCAATGAAAAATAGAAATATCTGCTAGAATTTCTCAGCTACTCCCAGTCTCTTCCATGACCATGCTTAATTTCAAATTCAAAATAACCATCTTCTTGGATTTTTTTGAAAATGTCCCGATAGGCTTCTTCATCAAAAAACGGTCCTTTATAAAGAATTTCAAAACTTAAACCGTCGTATTCTAAGTAGGCATGTGAGGAGCGAAAACCATTTCGCTGGTAGAAATCCATACGAGCTTTTCGCTGTTCCAGATTATCACAAGGCTCGTCAAGGCGTTCTACCTCTAAAACCATTGTCCTTTGGTAAAAATCCACCAATTTATCAATAATTTTGCCACCATAACCGTGGCTGCGCAAATGAGGCATAATCGCAAAAAAGCTGATATAAAAGGCTCTTTCATTGTAAACTGAAAAGGCAAAACCGACAAATTCGTCGCCATCATAAAAGGCAAAGAAATGGGAATATTCCCCATCTCCATATCGCAGCAACTCCGATAGCGGTGCACGCTCCTCCTCAGGAAAGGCTTCTGTATTGAGTTGTTCTACTTTTTCTAAATCCGGAAATTCAGCTGTAATAATCTGACTGGTTAAAGACATGATTTTCTCCCTTTTTAACTGCTTTTCTTTTATTTTATCAAAAATGAAGGTATTTGAGAACTATTGAACTAAAATTCACAATCATAAAAGAGGCCGGATTCTACCAACCTCTTTCGGAACTCTTAATTCATCACAATCATCGCTTTAATCGTTTTTCTATCAGCCATGTCTTTGTAGGCTTGGTCAATGTCTTCTAATTTGTAAGATTGAGTGAAAACTTTACCAGGATTGATTTGACCATCTAGAACTGCTTTTAGCAAGATTTCTTTGTCATAAGTTGTACAAGAAGCCGGTCCACCAGCCATTGCCAAGTTGACCATCCAGTAGTCACCTATGTTGATGTCCCCTGTATGTGGCACACCGACGCGTCCGACAAATAGCATCTAGACGCGCAACCTCTCTTACCTCCATTTTTCCTGGTTCTACAAAAACTGCTGCTTTCATCTTATTGTTCCTTTCTCTATTAAAAAGATGATGCTCCACATTCATCAAAAAGATAAAATATTTACACTTTTATTATATACCTTGGAGTGCACTCTAAGTCAAGAAATTTTTGAAAAATCTGAGCAGTCCATGATTATTTTCAACTAAACTTTTTATTAAACATATCGTTCAGTACCGTCTTTTATACATTTTTATGCTAAAATAGACTTAGAAATTTCAGAAGAAACGGGATTAGATAATTTATGTCCAGAAGAGATTATAGAAATGTACGTTCTAGAAGATGGATTGGTATACTACTTATTTTTATCGCAGTCGGTATTATTATGCAGTACCTCATCCCGATCCTCTTTGCTGTCGGTATAGGCTACGGAATTTACTACTATGCAACCCATCAGCCGAAAAAAATCACAGGACCTAGCGCCAGTCAGCAAATTGAAGATTTGAAAGAGGAAATCGGTGCCGCAGATAGTCGAATCAAACAATTAGATGCTTATCTGGAAGAAAAGGCTTATGAAAAATACCAACAGTTAGCTGAACAACTCTTGCCTCAATTAAGCTATATCCAAGGTCGGACTGATACCTTGAAAAAACATATCTCACCTGAGATTTACCAGCGGATTCAACGGAAAGTGCGAGACGTAACAGCAGACATTCATGCTCAACTTTACAACCTCCGCACGCAAGATGCTGAGAGTACAAAGTCAAGCCTTGAAGAATTAGCACCAGAATTGCTCGAAACCATTCACAATATCCAAACCGACCATGAAGCTATTCTCAAGAAAATTTCTCAGTCAGAAAGCAACAACAAGGAAGAATTAACTGCGATCCATCAATCTCAAATGGAGCATTATGAGGATATTTTAGAAGGCTACCTAAAAATCAAGGCTTCCCCGAAAGATTTTTACAATGCCAAGGAACGGCTCTCCAGTGCCAAAGCGGCTATTGAGCAGTTTGATTTAGACTTGGATGAAACACTCCGTCAGCTTAACGAAGCTGATCTACGAGATTTTGACATCAGCTTGCGGATTTTAACTAAAAAAGAGACGAACACAGAACTATAACATCAAAAGGAGACCTTATGAGCCAAGAATTTAACTTCGACATTGACAAAATCGCTAACAATGCCATTACGAAAACGGATAAAACCACCGAAATCATTGAATCAACCAAAACTCAAGCAAATGGGCAGTTAACTTTTTTGGAGAAATTAACTCCTGAACAACAAAATGCTATCATGGCAAAAGCCCCTCAGTTGGTAGATAACTTTATTTCCGACCAAAATGCTCTTTTAGATTTTGGACAAGCCGCGGTCGAAGATGTTAATAACACTGTCAACCGTATTTTAGCCGAGCAAAAGAAACTTCAAATCCCACAAGTCGATGAATTGCTAAAAAACACTAATAAAGAGTTAAATGGTTTTGTTGCTAAGTACAAGGATGCTCAAATTGCAGAACTAGATAAAAAGCCAAATTTCTTAGAAAAACTCTTTAAACAAAGTAAGAATACCTTGCAAGAGTTCTATTTTGATTCACAAAATATCGAGCAAAAAATGGACGGAATGGCTGCTACTGTCGTCAAGCAAGAAGATGTACTCGCACGCAATATCGTTTCTGCTGAGATGTTGATTGAAGATAATACCAAATCCATTGAAAATCTAGTCGGTGTCATTTCCTTTATCGAAGCCAGTCAAAGAGAAGCCGGTGCGCGTGCCTTGACTCTTCAAAATGAAGTGGCACAATTAGATACTGCCACTCTTGATTACCAAACCAAATCACAAGAATTGGCCCGCTTGACTGAAGTTGTCAATACATTGGAACAGCAACACACTGAATACATCAGCCGTCTGTATGTTGCTTGGGCTACTACCCCGCAAATGCGTAATCTCGTGAAGGTGTCTTCTGATATGCGCCAAAAACTCGGCATGCTCCGTCGCAACACCATTCCGACCATGAAGCTCTCTATTGCTCAACTAGGTATTTTGCAACAATCAATGAAATCTGGTCAGGTAGCGGACGCTATTTCTAATGCCAACAATGCAGCGCTTCAAATGCTGGCTGAAACCAGCAAAGAAGTCATTCCACAAATGGAGAGAATCTCGCAAAATCCAACAATTGCTGTCGAATCTGTTACTAAGTTGGCTGAAAGCTTAGTCGCTCAAAACCAAGGTATTATCGAAGCCATTGACAAAGGACGGGAGAAACGCGCTCTCCTTGAAGCGACTGTGATCCAATCCGCTGAAACCATTAACGACTCTATTAAACTACGCGACCAAAAGATTATCCAGGCTCTGCTAGATCAGGGAAAAGAAACTCAAAAAGAAGTGGATGAACGGACTACAAACGAAAACTAATGGACTGGAACAAGAGTTTAGGACAAAAGTTTCCTAAATTCTTACGATATACTATTTTCTCATCGAAACGAAATAGGTGCTTGGTGGTTGTCACTCCTTGCTACGCAAAGAATGACAACAGCCTCGTCAACTATGCGGGGTGGGACAACAAAATCAATTTCTTACGAAATACCGATTTTTGTCTCGCTCCCTTTTCTTTTTTTATGTTACAATAAAGGGTATGGACAAGATTATTAAAACAATTTCAGAAAACGGAGCTTTCCGAGCTTATGTACTAGACAGTACTGAAATCGTTCGGACAGCTCAAGAAAAACATCATACTCAGGCCAGCTCAACTGTAGCACTAGGTCGCACGCTCATTGCCAGTCAAATCCTTGCCGCAAACGAAAAAGGAGATACAAAAATCACCGTCAAAGTGCTAGGGACAAGCTCTCTCGGTGCTATTATCACCGTTGCAGATACAAAAGGTACTGTCAAAGGTTATGTGCAAAATTCCGGCGTAGACATTAAAAAAACCGCGACTGGCGAAGTGCTGGTCGGACCATTCGTTGGAAATGGCGAATTCCTCGTCATTACAGACTATGGAACTGGAAATCCTTATCATTCTATGACACCACTTGTATCCGGTGAGATTGGCGAAGATTTGGCATTCTATCTAACAGAAAGCCAGCAAACTCCGTCAGCTGTCGGGTTAAATGTTCTACTAGATGCCAATGACAAGGTCAAGGTTGCTGGTGGTTTCCTCTTGCAAGTCCTTCCTGGTGCCAAAGAAGAAGAAATCGCTCGCTTTGAAAAGCGAATCCAAGAAATGCCTGCTATTTCAACACTTTTAGAATCCGAAAACCATATTGAAGCCCTGCTTTCAGCTATCTACGGCAACGAACCTTACAAACGATTGTCAGAAGAAGAACTCCGCTTCCAATGTGATTGCAGCAAAGATCGGTTTTTAAATGCCCTCTCAAGTCTACCTAAGTCAGATCTTGAAGAAATGCGAGATGAAGACCACGGTGCTGAAATCACTTGCCAATTCTGCCAAAGCACATATCATTTTGACGAAAAAGACTTGGAGGAACTCATTCGTGACAAATCTTAACACCCCTTTTCTGATTGGCAATGTGAAAATTCCCAACCGAACGGTTCTCGCTCCTATGGCAGGAGTGACCAATTCGGCTTTTCGGACAATTGCAAAAGAGCTTGGCGCAGGACTTGTCGTCATGGAAATGGTTTCAGACAAGGGCATTCAATACAACAACGAAAAAACACTCCACATGCTGCATATTGACGAAGAAGAACATCCCGTTTCCATTCAGTTGTTTGGCAGTGACGAAGATAGTTTGGCGCGCGCAGCCGAATTTATCCAAGAAAATACCCAAACAGATATTGTGGACATCAATATGGGCTGTCCCGTCAATAAAATTGTTAAAAACGAAGCTGGGGCAAAATGGCTCAAAGATCCAGAAAAAATCTATTCTATTATCAATAAAGTTCGTTCTGTTCTAGATATTCCGTTAACCGTGAAAATGCGTACTGGTTGGGCAGATGCCTCACTAGCTGTGGAAAATGCTCTTGCAGCTGAAGCTGCTGGTGCGGCAGCGCTGGCTATGCATGGACGTACACGCGAGCAGATGTATACTGGTCACGCTGATCTTGAAACCCTCCACAATGTTGCGCAAGCCTTAACCAAGATTCCTTTTATTGCCAATGGCGATATTCGTACTGTCCAAGATGCTCAACAGCGTATAGAAGAAGTCGGTGCTGACGCAGTCATGATTGGACGCGCTGCCATGGGCAATCCTTACCTCTTTCATCAAATCAATCACTATTTTGAAACGGGAGAAATCTTGCCCGACCTCAGCTTTGAGGATAAAATGCACATTGCTTACGATCATTTGAAGCGCTTGATTGACCTTAAAGGAGAGCATATCGCCATTAGAGAATTTCGTGGCTTAGCACCTCATTACCTCCGCGGAACAGCTGGTGCTGCCAAACTCCGCAGCGCTATTTCCCAAGCCAACAGTCTTGCAGAAATTGAAGAATTACTACAAGTTTAAACATTAAAAAAACACCAATCATCTGGGAAATTATTCCTAAATGGTTGATGTTTTTTATTAGTCATTTCTACTAGGTATCCAGCCGAACCATTTCAGTCCTTGCTTGATTGCGGTAAATGAGATCTTCTCGAACAGAGAATCCTAATTTCTCCCAAAACTTGTTTCCTTCTGCATTCCTTTTAAAGACAACCAAGGCAACCTTATGAATTTTCAAATCATCTAGGACGGTTAAAACCGTTTCAACCAGCTGTCTTGCAATCCCTCTCCTACGATAGTTCGGATGAACAGCTGTATGGTAGATATAGGCCCTTCGTCCGTCCGAACCAGCTAAAATCGCTCCGATAATCGTTTGATTTTCTACTGCCACCAGACAAGTTTGAGGATTTCTCTGCAAAAACCGAGCAATTCCCTCTTTTGAATCATCTAAATCATTCAATCCCATGCCTGCACATGATAACCACAATTGATAAACCTGATCATAATCCGTTTCTGTCATTTCACGAATGTTCATATTAAAATACCTTATCTATTCCCAGATGAATGCTTCGTATAAAAACTCAGAGCACTTCAAACTTCAGCTGTCCAGCTTTGACACCGACTTTCAAACTTTGTCCCATCTGTAACTCACCAGCTAAAAGTAATTCTGATAAATGATCTTCTACCTGGGTTTGTAGAGTTCTGCGCAGTGGACGAGCTCCCATTTCAGGGTCATAACCTTCTTTAGCCAGAAGTTTCAAAGCACTAGGTTGGAATTTAAGCTCAATTCCTTTTTCAGCAAGACTGACAATGAGTGGTTTCACCATAATTTTTACCACTTCCTGCATATCTTCGCTAGTCAGACTATGGAAAACAACCTTTTCATCAATTCGGTTGATAAATTCCGGACGATAACTTTTCTTGAGCTCTTCCATCATCCGTTTTTCCATGCTTTCATGATCAAAGCGAGCATCACGCGCTCCAAAACCGACCGTCTTATCATCCCGCAAACTTGTCGCACCAAGATTGCTGGTCATAATGATAATGGTATTGGAAAAATCCACCTTACGCCCCTTGCTGTCTGTCAGCACCCCGTCATCTAAGACTTGGAGAAGCACATTGAAAATATCAGGATGTGCTTTTTCTACCTCATCAAAGAGGAGTACAGAGTATGGACGATTGCGAACTTTTTCAGTTAATTCGCCCCCTTCTTCATAACCAACATAACCTGGAGGCGCTCCATTAAGGCGACTGGCAGCAAATTTTTCCATGTATTCACTCATATCAAAACGAATCAGTGCCGTTTCGTCATCAAAGAGAACTTCTGCCAAAGCCTTAGCCAGCTCAGTTTTTCCGACCCCGGTTGGCCCTAAGAACATAAAGGAGCCAATTGGACGCTTGCTAGTGCGGATACCGGATTGATTGCGCCGAATCGCTCGACTAATAGCAGAAATTGCTTCATTTTGCCCAATGACCCGTTTGTGCAACTCCTTTTCTAAATGGAGGTATTTCTTCGCATCTGTTTGCGTCAACTTTTGCACAGGAATTCCCGATAAACCGCTGAGCGTTGCCAAAACATCCTCGTCTTTCACTCTTAATTTATAGACAATCGGCTGACTCTCTTTCTCCAACAAAGTGCCAACCTTTTTCCAATCGCCTGCCATTAAAGCCTCGTCTGCTGCACTCAATTCTGCTTTTACATGATTTTGCGGACCTTTATTTTGTACCGTTGCAGCGGCTTCATCTAGCAAATCGATCGCCGAGTCAGGTAGATGTTTACTTGTTAGATAACGATGAGCATACTTAACAGCTGTCTCAATCGCTGAATCTGTAATCACCACTTTGTGGTGTTCTTCATAACTTTTCTTGAGTCCCTGTAAAATCGCAATACTATCGGCTACCGTCGGCTCTTCAATAGTAATTTTGGCAAATCGCCGTGAAAGAGCTGCGTCCTTTTCAATATATTTCTGGTACTCTTCTTGTGTCGTTGCGCCGACCGTTCTGAGCGTCCCCCTAGCCAAAGCTGGCTTGAGAATGTTCGCTGCATCTAATGTCGAATCAATCCCACTGCCAGAACCCATAATAGTATGAAGCTCATCAATAAAGAGAATCACATGTCCATCTGCTTCAATATCATTGATAATATTGTTCATCCGTTCCTCAAAATCACCACGAAAACGAGTTCCAGCCACCACATTCATCAAATCCAGCTCCAGAACTCTCATCTTTGCAAGCTCATTTGGAACCTGACCAGCAGCCACACACTGCGCCAAACCAAGGGCCAATGCTGTCTTCCCAACTCCTGCATCTCCTACCAACACTGGATTATTTTTCGTCTTGCGACTTAAAATCTGAAGCATACGAGAAATCTCTTTATCACGCCCAACGACCGGTTCTAAAAGACCAGCACGAGCCATTTCGGTTAAATCACGGGTATAATCTTCTAGTCCGCCACTAGTATAAGGAGGCATCCCCATCATATTGGCCATCGTTTGTTTTGCTGCAGCAGTATTTTTATTTAAATGGCGAATAGCCTTTATATCTTCTTTACCCCAGCTAGCCTTATGCTCTAAGTTTTTCCGAAGATCAGTCATGCGCAAAACGCCTTCTTTATCCTCATAGCTAAATCCTGTAAATTCAAGGAGACGTGCCGCCAAACTTCCTCGGTCAAATAGCATAGCTAACAACACATGCTCTGTCCCAAGATTCTTAGCATGTACAGCCTCTGCAATTCGCTCAGCTGTCAAAAACAACACTTTCATACGATGAGAAAATGGCCAAATGGTAAAGCTCCCCTCTTGTTGATAAATCTTTCCTGTGATATGAAAGGCTGCTTTCTCAAAATCATCAATTTCAAGCGGATAATCATTTAAAACAGAACCCGCAACACTATAAGGATTATTCGCCATGGCAATCAACAAATGCCAAGACTCCAAATAATCCGTTTCAAAGTGGCTTGCTAGCAGCTGCGCCGACTCAATACTTTCTGTCAAAGCTTTTGAATATTTCATATATTAGTTTTTCCCTTTTCTATCAACTTGTTGTAAAATTTTCTTTAACATCCGCGCACGAATCCGTGCAGCATTTACTCCCAATACCCTGTCTGTTGTCGTCGCTAAAAGAAGATTCCCTTCTCGTTCTGTCATGATTTTTTCATCAAACAATAGCTGAATGATATCTGTAAAGACCTGTTGACTGATTTGCTCGCCAACGCTATGCAGCAAATCACAAAGCAGCTCATGATGATTAGAGAATTCAATCCGACCAATCCGAATGTAGCCGCCTCCGCCACGCTTGCTTTCAACAACATAGCCACGACTTTCCGTAAAACGTGTCTTGATGACATAATTTATCTGACTTGGAACAACCTGAAAAACATCTGCAATTTCACTGCGCTTCAACTCTGCAATCCCAGCTTGAGCTAAAATCGCTTTGATATATTCCTCAATACTGTCTGACGTATTCTTATGACTCATGACAACCCTTTCTTCCAGTTCTTTCTTTTGCTTCATAAATGAGCAACTGACATTGACTATCTTTGACTAATATTATACCGAAAATCTCTTATTTTTGAAAGAAAAAGACCTAAATGAAAAACTGAAAAGTCTGATTATTCAAGCAAGTGAAAAAGCTTATAGAATAGGAATAATTTGAGTGTAAACGCTTGCCTTTTAATTTTAAAGCGTTATAATGTAGATGAAAATTTGACGATAATAATAAAAGGAGGCCAAATAAATGAAAATGAATTGGTTCAAATATACACGTCATATACTGGTTTGGTTGTTTTCAACTTTATTCTTTTTTACAATTATTTCTGCTGACTATGTAGATGTTCAAGTCGTCCCGTTAGTCATCTGCTTATTTACTCCATTTTTATTTGAACCGTCTTCAATAAACCCTAAAACAAAATGGACAATTGATTTAGCCATCGTTGTTACCAGTGTTTTTGCTATTCTTTTTACACAAACTTATCGAATTGCTTTCACCTACTCTGAAATTACTTATCTACTTATCTCCTTAGTTGTTTTAATCTTTGTAGACTTAGTCATTTCACACAAAGGATTCACGAAACGAATTGTAAAATAATAGCAGACGCTACTAGAAAAGGCTAGAGAGTTACACCAGCTCTCTAACCTTTTTATTTATGATTTAAATGCTAATTATTGATTACCTTAGTTTTGACCAAGAGCAGCAGCCATAGTTGCAGCTACTTCTGATTCAAAATCGTTGGCAGCTTTTTCAATACCGTCACCTACTTCAATTGACAAAGGACCCTTAAAAGAGTCTGGGACAATAGTCCCTTTGCTACAAAAAAAGCAACGGATTTGCCGTTGCTTTTTGCATGGTTGCGATAGTCTTGGTAAAATAGAATTGCAAAATAAACCATTTAGAAAGGCTATCCCATGCA
>NZ_JADNQU010000011.1:0-62071 GCF_015594645.1 Streptococcus sp. HF-2466 | reverse complement strand
TGCTTCCGCGCTTAGTCCCGCATCTTTTGGAAAATGGCGGCAACATTCTCATGATGCAGGTCGAAAATGAATATGGCTCGTATGGCGAAGATAAGGAATATTTGAGAGCTGTTCGAGATATGATGCTAGAGCGAGGTGTGACTTGTCCGCTCTTTACGTCAGACGGACCTTGGCGAGGCACTTTGCGGGCAGGGACGCTTATTGAGGATGATGTGTTTGTAACGGGGAACTTTGGCTCCAAAGCAAAAGAAAATTTCGCGCAAATGCAGGAATTCTTTGATGAACATGGCAAGAAGTGGCCGCTCATGTGTATGGAATTTTGGGACGGTTGGTTCAATCGTTGGAAGGAGCCAGTTGTCACGCGAGATCCAGAAGAGTTGGCTGAAGCGGTTCACGAAGTCTTGCAACAAGGCAGTATCAATCTTTATATGTTTCACGGGGGAACAAACTTTGGTTTTATGAATGGCTGTTCAGCGCGAGGAAACATTGATCTGCCGCAAGTGACGTCTTATGATTACGAAGCTCTCCTTGATGAACAAGGAAATCCAACACCTAAATACTTTGCTATTCAGCAAATGTTAAAAAAATATTATCCAGAGTATCCACAAATGGAGCCTTTGGTAAAAGAATCGTTTGAGTTAAAGAATATTCCGCTCAGTGAGAAAGTTAGTTTATTTGAGACTTTAGAAGATGTAGCGCAGCCAATCGAGAGCTTGTATCCTATGAAAATGGAGGAGTTGGGCCAAAATGTTGGTTATCTGCTCTATCGTACAGAAGCGGAATGGGATGCGGACGAGGAACGGATTCGTGTCATTGATGCGCGTGACCGCATGCAGCTTTTTGTCGATGAAGAGCTTGTCGTCAATCAGTATCAAATGGAAATTGGTGAAGACATCTTTGTTCCCCGGCAGAAGCAATCCACGCATCAGATTGATATTTTTATAGAAAATATGGGGCGCGTCAATTATGGGCACAAACTGTTGGCAGAGACGCAACACAAGGGCATTCGGACTGGAGTCTGCAAGGATTTGCACTTTATACTCCATTGGAAACAGTATCCATTAGAGTTGAAAAATCCAGAAAAAATTGATTTTACGAAAGAATGGCATGAAAAACAGCCAGTTTTCTATGCGTTTGATGTCGAATTGAAAGCGCTTAAAGACACGTATATTGATTTGACCCACTTTGGCAAAGGAATTGTTTTTGTCAACGGTGTCAATATCGGTCGCTTCTGGGAAGTCGGACCGACCTTATCGCTTTATATTCCACATAGTTTGTTAAAACTCGGACAAAATCGAATTATCATTTTTGAAACTGAAGGGAAATACAGCGAATTCATTCATTTAGTTCACAAACCTACATTTAAAACGATAAAGGGGGTAAATTTATGACAATCGTAGGTAATCGAATCGACGGACGTTTGATTCATGGACAGGTAGCTAATCTTTGGACTACAAAATTAAACATCTCACGTATCATGGTCGTAGATGATGAAGTAGCAGAAAATGCTATTGAAAAAAGCGGCTTGAAATTGGCGACACCAGCTGGTGTGAAATTGAGTGTGTTACCAGTTGCAAAAGCGGCAGAAAATATCCTAGCAGGCAAATACGATAGCCAGCGTCTGCTCATCGTGGCTAGAAAACCAGACCGCTTTTTGAAATTAGTAGAAGCAGGCGTACCAATCGAAACGCTCAATGTGGGCAATATGTCGCAGACATCTGAAACGCGTTCTATCACACGCTCAATTAACGTGGTAGATGAAGACGTAGCAGTATTTAACAAGTTGCATGAAAAAGGTGTAACTCTAACGGCTCAAATGGTTCCAAATGATCCAGTTGAAGACTTTATGAAATTATTGAAATAAATTTAGGAGGTCATTGTTATGGATACAATGGTGGCAAATTCTCTTACTGACGCTATATTCAGCGTATCAAATTTTGGATGAGTTGACGATTAACTCATCAGCTGGCTCCCCTGTTTTTGCAGGTTTTATCACTGGTCTGGTCATGGGAGATTTGAAGACTGGTTTGTTTATTGGTGGTAGTCTCCAACTCGTTGTGCTTGGGGTTGGTACATTCGGTGGTGCCTCTCGGATTGATGCAACTTCTGGTGCGGTTCTTGCAACAGCATTCTCTGTGGCAACAGGTATGAAATCAGAACTCGCTATTTCAGCTATTGCCGTTCCGGTAGCAGCCTTGCTAGTTTATACAGACGTCCTTGGACGGTTCTCTACGACTTACTTTGCACATCGTATTGATGCAGCGGTTGAAAAAATTGACTATAAAGGCATTGAACGCAATTACTTACTAGGTGCTATTCCATGGGGACTTTCACGTGCCCTTCCAGTATTTCTGGCTTTGTGGCTCGGTGGAGACGCTGTAAAAGCCTTCTCAGACTGGCTTGCCAATAATGCACAATGGATTGCAGACGGATTGATTCTTGCAGGTAAAATGCTTCCTGGTGTCGGTTTTGCAATTTTGCTTCGTTACCTTCCAGTCAAGAAAAATCTCCATTACCTTGGTTTAGGTTTTGCCATTACAGCTATGTTGAAAGTTGTTTTTGATTATATTTCAACATTGGCAGCTGCTTCAGGAGCTGTCAAACAAATCGCCACAGCTCTTGGTGGTGCAAAATTTGAAGGCCTACCAATGATTGGAATTGCGATTATTGGCTTTGCCTTGGCAACAATCAATTATAAAAATGCAACTAATAAACAAGTGGTGACTGTTGCTGCAGAACAATCAGAAAGTGGGGAAATTGACGATGACGAACTCTAATTACAAATTAACAAAAGAAGATTTTAAACAAATCAACCGTCGTAGTCTCTTTACTTTCCAATGGGGTTGGAACTACGAGCGTATGCAAGCGTCAGGCTATCTTTATATGATTTTGCCACAATTGCGCAAGATATATGGAGACGGTACGCCAGAATTAAAAGAAATGATGCGGACACATACGCAATTCTTCAACACCTCTAACTTTTTCCATACTTTAGTAACAGGGATTGACCTAGCACTTGAAGAAAATGAAGGAGTTGCGGCTAAAGATACCGTTACAGGGATTAAAACTGGTTTAATGGGGCCATTTGCCGCGATTGGCGATGCGATTTTTGGTTCTACTATTCCTGCTATTATGGGTGGTCTGGCTGCTGGACTTGCTGTTGAAGGCAATCCTCTTGGAATTTTCCTTTGGATAGCTGTGACAATCGCAATCAATGTCTTCCGTTGGAAACAATTAGAGTTTGCCCACAAAGAAGGGGTGAAATTAGTTACAACCATGCAGGACAAATTGTCTGCCATCACAGATGCTGCAACAGTTCTTGGTGTTTTCATGGTGGCGGCCTTGATTGCTACGATGATTAACTTTAAGTTTACCTATACACAAAGTTTCGGTGGTGTAACCTTCAATCTTCAAGAAACATTGGATAAAATCTTCCCACGTTTGGTGCCAGCATTGTTTACAGGTTTTGTTTATTGGCTGCTTGGTAAGAAAGGCATGAATTCAACAAAAGCAATCTTTATCGTGATTATTATTGCAATTGGTGTTTCTGCACTTTCACACTTTACTCATACACCAATCTTAGGTGTCTAAAAGGAGCTTCTCTATAAATGACAAAACAACTTGTATTGGTTAGTCACGGTCACTTTTGTGAAGAATTGAAAAAAAGCACCGAAATGATTATGGGGCCACTGGACTTCATTCATACAGTTCCTCTGCTTCCAGAGGAAGGAATAGACGACTTTACTGCTAAAGTTTCAGCGACTGTAAAAGATTTAGATGATTATATCGTCTTTGCCGACCTGCTTGGTGGAACACCTTGCAATGTCGTTAGCCGTCTGATTTTGGAAGGACTCCAAATTGAACTTTATGCAGGGATGAATATGCCAATGGTGATTGAATTTATCAATTCTGCCCTGACTGGCGTAGAAGCAAAATATATCGAAAAAGCGAACAAATACATCGTGAAAGTCAATGATGTATTAGCAGAAATGAACGATGACGAAGATGAATAAAGGAGTGTCCAGCTAATAGTCGCTGAAAAACACGTCCTTGCTTGAATTGCTCCAATGAGCAATCTGTATAACTAAGGGGGCTGGGGCAAGAAAATGGATTTCTTTGAAATCATCATTTTCTCACTCCCTTTCTTTTAGTTAGCATTGCAAAGTAGAAAGGAGAACCATGCTAGATTATACAAAGGAAGACTTGATTGAATTAGGTGCGGAAATCACCACACGGGAAATCTATCAACAGCCACAAGTTTGGCAGACGGCTTTTGAAAATTATAAAGCGCAATCTGATGAGATTGTAGCTTTTCTAAATGGGATTGGTGAAAAGCATGATTATATCAAGGTTATTTTGACAGGGGCTGGAACTTCAGCCTATGTCGGGGAGACACTTCTCCCTTATTTCAGAAAGATTTACGATGAACGCAAGTGGAACTTTAATGCCATTGCAACGACAGATATTGTAGCAAATCCTTTGGCTTATCTGCACAAGGAAGTGACGACCATTTTGGTTTCCTTTGCTCGTAGCGGCAATTCACCAGAGAGTGTTGCGGTAGTTGACTTGGCAAAAGACATAGTTGAGGAACTTTACCAAATCACGATTACATGCGCCGAAGAAGGTAAATTAGCCCAGCAAGCACACGGTGACGAACGCAATTTGCTCTTGCTCCAACCTGCACCGTCAAATGATGCTGGCTTTGCCATGACATCGAGCTTTACGTCTATGATGTTGACAGCTTTGCTCGTCTTTGATAAAGCAGATTTGGTTGCAAAAGCCGAAAAAGTTTCTGCATTGATGACATTGAGTCAAGAAGTGCTGGACTCAGCAGAAGCGATTCAAGAGATTGTTTCCTTAGATTACAACCGTGTCATTTACTTAGGAGCAGGTCCCTTCTTTGGCTTGGCGCATGAAGCTCAGCTGAAAATTTTAGAATTGACCGCAGGACAAGTGGCGACCATGTATGAAAGCCCAGTCGGATTCCGTCACGGTCCAAAGTCGTTAGTGAATGAAAAGACAGTCGTTGTGGTGTTTGGCTCGACAGATTCCTACACCAAATTATACGACCTTGACTTAGTACGAGAAGTAGCCGGAGATGAGATTGCCCGCAAGGTGATTCTATTGACAGATCAAAAAGAAGATTTGGAAAATGTTGAACAAGTCATTTTTTCTAGTCAACAGCTAGCAGATGATGTTTATCGCGTATTCCCTTATATTGTTTATGGTCAATTATTTGCCTTGTTGACAGCCCTCAAGGTGAAAAATCGTCCAGACACACCGTCTCCGACAGGCACCGTCAACCGTGTTGTGCAGGGTGTTATCATTCACTCATTTGACAAAGAATAGGAAGGAATCCATGGAAAAATTAAGAATTAGTCACGAAAAATTAGCACACTTAAAAAAACTTTCAGATGAAAATGATATTATTGGAGCTTTGGCGATTGACCAGAGAGGTTCGTTGAAAAAAATGCTGGCAAGTGGCGCACATGCTGTATCAGGAAATGAAGCGCTCATTGAATTTAAACAATTGATTTCCAGTCAGTTGACTCCGTATGCAACTTCTATCCTTTTGGATCCAGAATTCGGTGTACCTGCTACCAAATTACGTGCGCCAGAATGCGGTCTTATTGTTGCCTATGAAAAAACAGGCTATGATGCGACGACAGAAGGGCGCCTGCCAGACTTGCTACCAAATTGGTCAGCTAAACGCATGAAAGAGTTAGGCGCTGACGCAGTCAAAGTTTTGATTTACTATGATATAGATGACAAACCTGAAATCAACGACATCAAACAAGCTTGGGTAGAGCGCGTAGGAAGTGAATGTGTGGCAGAACACATTCCTTACTTCCTTGAAATCTTGACGTATGATGCAAAGCGTGATAATGTAGTAGATGCAGATTATGCGAAAGTAAAACCACACAAAGTCAATGAAGCTATGAAACTCTTTTCAGATCCACGTTACAATGTAGATGTTTTGAAAGTAGAAGTACCGGTCAATATGAATTTTGTCGAAGAGTTTACGAAAGGCGGAGTTGAAGCTGTCTACAACCTCGCGGAAGCCAAGACATTTTTCAAAGAGCAGTCTGATGCAACTCATCTGCCCTTTATTTTCTTGAGTGCTGGAGTTAGTGCAGAACTTTTCCAGGAAACGCTCAAAGTGGCGCGTGAGGCAGGCTCTCAATTTAACGGTGTCCTTTGTGGCCGTGCTACTTGGAAAGACGCAGTTACGGTCTTTGCAGATCAAGGAGCGGATGCAGCTAAAGCTTGGCTAGATGAAGCGGGGCGTCAAAATATTGAAGACTTGAATCGTGTTTTACGTGAAACAGCTGTTTCGTGGACGGAAAAACTAAAAATTTAAAATAGGAAAACATAAATTTGTAATAAAAATAAGGAAAGTTGTATGAAATCTTATCAAGAAGCTATTTTTGGAACATTTCAAGGAAAAGATATTGTTGCTTATACATTTGAAAATGACTTGGGCTATCGTTTGAAAGTCATGACTTATGGTGCGACTGTCTTAGAGTATGTCACTCCGGATAAAAATCATGAATTTGCAAATATCGTGGTGGGGTTTGATCATTTTGATGCCTATGTAGGCAACAGCCCTAAATATGGTGCAAGCGTCGGACCAGTTGCAGGACGGATTGCAAAAGCACAGTTTGAGCTGAATGGCGAAACCTATCAGTTAGAAGTCAACAACGCAGAAAATTGCAATCATAGCGGTTCTACTGGCTGGGACAGTGCTATTTTTCAAGTTGAGGAAGTCACAAATGAAGGCGTCACTTTCTATACCGAACGTGCAGATGGAACGGGTGGTTTTCCGGGAAATCTGAAAGTCTGGGTTTCTTATACTTTAACGGAACTAGGTGAGTTAGAGATTTCTTACCAAGTTCAGACGGACAAGGATACCTTGGTCAATCCAACCAATCACAGTTACTTCAACTTATCAGGTGATTTCAGCCAACCAATTGATAACTGTATCTTGCAGTTGAATACCTTAGGTGTATTTCCAATCGCACCGGACGGCGTGCCTGCTAAAATGTCAGATTCAGAGCGGGGGTTTGTCAAAGATCTAACAAAAGGTGTGGCTTTTAAAGATATTTTTGCCAATCAAGATGAGCAGATTCAGATTGTGTTCGGCTTGGATCATCCGTTTGCATTGAAAAAAGGAGAGAAAGAAGCAGGTTCCTTGTATGATCCTAAATCCGGTCGCCTTTTGACATTTAAAACAAGTGCGCCATGCCTAGTGACTTACTCAGCAAACTTTGTAGATGATACGGTCATTTTAAATGGACAATCCATGATTCAACACAATGGCTTGGCTCTTGAAACCCAAGCCCTACCAGATGCCATTCACAGCGACCTGAAAGCTGATGTTATCTTGAAAGCAGGTGAGGTTTTTACCAGCACAACCATTTATCATGCAACAGGCAAATGAAAATGAATATTAAAAACGGCAGTACATTTTTCTGTCGTTTTTGATTTAAGACATTTAGTATCATCAAACATCATCATAATCTCACTTCCTTTGATTTCTATTTGTAAAATCTAAGGTTAAACCAGCTTACCAACCTGATTTTTTGCTATAATAGTATTTATGAGTAGAATTTTGGATAATGAATTGATGGGAGACGAGGAGCTCGTAGAGCGCACATTGCGTCCCCAGTATTTACAAGAATATATTGGGCAAGACAAGGTCAAAAATCAGCTGAAAATTTTCATTGAGGCAGCTAAAATGCGAGATGAAGCGCTAGATCACACGTTGCTTTTTGGACCTCCAGGGTTGGGAAAAACCACTATGGCTTTTGTCATTGCCAATGAACTGGGAGTCAATCTCAAGCAAACTTCGGGTCCAGTTGTTGAGAAAGCGGGCGATTTGGTGGCAATCTTGAACGATTTGGAGCCGGGAGATGTTCTCTTTATTGATGAGATTCACCGCTTGCCTATGTCTGTTGAAGAGGTGCTCTATAGCGCTATGGAGGACTTTTACATTGATATTATGATTGGCTCTGGCGAGACCAGTCGTAGTGTTCACTTGGATTTGCCACCGTTTACCTTGATTGGCGCTACGACCAGAGCTGGTATGCTGTCCAATCCTTTACGGGCTCGTTTTGGCATTACTGGTCACATGGAATATTATGCAGAAGCAGATTTGACGGAGATTGTGGAGCGGACGGCAGACATCTTTGAAATGGAGATTACGCATGAAGCAGCTGAAGAATTAGCACTGCGTAGCCGAGGCACGCCTCGGATTGCCAATCGACTTCTTAAACGCGTACGAGATTTTGCTCAGATTATGGGTGACGGGCTGATTGATGACCAAATTACTGATCAAGCCCTGACGATGCTGGATGTGGATCAGGAAGGTCTAGATTATGTGGATCAGAAGATTCTCAAGACCATGATTGAAGTGTATGGCGGCGGACCAGTTGGTCTGGGGACTCTGTCTGTCAATATCGCAGAAGAGCAAGAAACGGTCGAAGACATGTATGAGCCTTATTTGATCCAGAAAGGCTTTGTTATGCGAACTCGAACAGGGCGCGTGGCAACTCGTAAAGCTTACGAGCATTTGGGTTATGAATATTTGGAGAAATAACATGCTGTCCGAAAAAGAGATTTTACATGCGTTTTCATCAGACCAAGATATGATGACTATCTTACAGATTATCTATGACTTGCAATTGAAAGACAGCTGGCTTTGTGCTGGTTCGGTGCGAAATTTCATCTGGAATATCCTGTCGGACAAGCCCGGCTTTGATACAGAGACGGATGTGGATGTAATCTTCTTTGACCCAGATATTTCTTACGAGGAAACGCTCAATATTGAAAATCGACTCAAGCGAGAATTTCCACATTACCATTGGGAAGTCAATAATCAAGTCTATATGCATATCTACAGTCCAAATACCCAATCTTATACTAACTCGCAAGATGCCATGAGTAAATATCCAGAGCGCTGTACAGCTGTGGGTTTACGTTTGTTGGATAATAGACAGCTGGAACTCTTTGCGCCTTATGGCTTAGACGACATTCTCCATTTTCGTGTTCAGCCGACTCCGCATTTCTTAACAGATCCAGCGAGAAAAGCTCTTTATGAACAACGACTGAGCAAAAAGAATTGGCAGAAGAAGTGGAACAATCTTCAAATTGAATTTCTTTAAAATTTCTCAAAAATAGTAAAATCTTTAAGAAAAATTTAAGTCAGAATCGGTATACTATAATCACAAGTTGAGAAGAACTTAACTTGAACTCCTAAAAACTTTTCTTTTTCATAATAATCTCCCTATAAGAGTCGCCCAATCGGCGGCTTTTGTGTTTTTAAAAGAATTCAAAAATTCTCAGGGGTTTAAATTCCTATTTTTTTAGATTTTGTTATAATAGTAAAGAGGTCTATGCTATGAAAAAAATTGTGTTTGTTTGCTTGGGAAATATCTGTCGCAGTCCAATGGCAGAATTTGTGATGAAAGATTTGACAGATGGTGTTTATGTTGAAAGTCGTGCGACTTCGGATTGGGAGCATGGTAATCCAATCCATTCGGGAACGCAGGCGATTTTTAAGAAATATGCCATTCCTTACGACCAAAGCAAAACTTCTCAACAAATTTCACAGCAGGATTTTGTAGACTTTGATTATATTATAGGAATGGACGAATCCAATTTTCAAGATTTAAGGAAAATCGCACCGGGAAAATATCTGGAGAAAGTATTTCAATTTGAAGAGAGAAGTGTGCCAGATCCTTGGTACACAGGTGATTTTGACGAGACTTACCACCTTGTTTTGGTAGGTTGTCAGAAATGGATTGAGCGCATAAAGAGCGAAGATTAGTGGAGAGAATGGACATATTAAAAGAATTTTACGAAAAGTACAAAATTTATCTCACAAGGCATAATTTAGAGTTGCTAACAGTAACAGTTATTGTCATATCAGCGATTGTTGCCTTTACATCAGGGATTCCAAGTCAAGGGGCTTTGACGTTGGATAAAGGAGCAATCAAGTACAATGGCAGCCTTGTTCGTGGGAAAATGAGTGGACAAGGAACCTTGACTTTTAAAAATGGCGATGTCTATAAAGGGCATTTTAAAAATGGAACGTTTAATGGGCAAGGAACTTTTACCGCTAAAGCTGGCTGGAAGTATGAAGGAAATTTTGTAAATGGTCAAGCAGATGGTCAAGGAAAATTGACGACAGAGGACAATGTTGTCTACAAGGGAAAGTTTAAACAGGGGATTTATCAAAATGCGCGTTAAATGGTTTTCATTAGTGAGGATTACAGGGTTACTTCTGGTCCTGCTCTACCATTTCTTCCAGAAAGCTTTTCCTGGCGGTTTTATTGGTGTGGATATTTTCTTCACTTTCTCAGGCTTTTTGATTACATCTCTCTTGATTGATGAATTTGCCAGAAACAAGGGAATTGACATCAAAGGATTTCTGAGACGGCGATTTTATCGGATTGTGCCGCCGCTTGTGCTAATGATTTTGGTTGTTATGCCTTTCACGCTTTTAATTCGGAGAGATTTTGTGGCGGGGATTGGAACGCAAATCGCTGCTGCCTTCGGCTTTATGACCAATTTCTATGAAATCTTGTCCGGTGGAAATTACGAAAGCCAATTCATCCCGCACCTTTTTGTGCACACTTGGAGCTTGGCTTTGGAAATGCACTACTATATTTTATGGGGGTTGGCAACATGGTATTTAGCAAAGAAAAGTAAGAACGTTGGACAATTTCGTGGTGTCATCTTTCTTGTTTCGTCTGCTTTGTTCTTCATTAGTTTTCTTTCTATGTTTGTCAGAGGTTTTTTCTCTTCAAACTTTTCTGTGATTTACTTTTCGAGTTTTACTCATATCTTCCCATTTTTTGTAGGAAGTGTTCTAGCTACGGTTTCAGGTGTGAGCGACTTGGGAGCACCTTTCCATAAAATAGAGCAAGCGCTTGATTTGAAAAAAACCTTTTATCTACTTGGTGGAAGTTTTGTAGCTTTGCTACTGTTGACTTTTCTTCTGAGGTTTGACAATTTATTGACTTATCTGTTTGGTTTTCTTCTTGCAACGGTATTTTCAGTAGTGATGATTTTAGCAACACGTGTGCTCCATGAGAAGACGCCACATGTTGATGAGCCACCGATTATAACTTTCATTGCAGATACGAGCTACGGTGTCTATTTGTTCCATTGGCCATTCTATATCATTTTCTCTCAATTGATGAGCAATGGTTTAGCTGTGCTTTTGACAACCATTCTCTCCTTTGTTTTCGCTGCTGGCTCTTTTTACCTTTTGGAGCCAACATTAGCAGGTAAAGAGCCCAAAGTATTTGGCTTGAAAATGAATATTAAGCAGATCACAACACCTGTATTTTATAGTTTAATTCCTTTTACCTTGATAACATTGATCATTATGATAACTGCTCCCAAAATCGGTGCCTTTGAAGAAAATTTATTGGTCAATGGACTCAATCAAGCTGATAATAAAATGCAAATCACTCGTACACAGGTTGATCATGCGACAGCCAGCCAATACAATGTTACGAAAGGAACAACTGTTATCGGAGATTCTGTTGCTTTACGGGCAAGTGAATGGCTCAAACAAGCTATGCCAGAGGCTCAAGTAGATGCAGCTGTTAGCCGTAATTTAGCATCAGGATTGGAGGTTTATCAAACAGATATTTCCAATAAAGTGCTTCTGGAAAATGTTGTGCTAGCGTTGGGCGCTAATACTGTTGACAACTATGAAAGTCTGCTCAATCAATTTATTGCAAAATTACCGAAAGGTCATCGCTTAATCTTGGTAACGCCTTATGACGGACGCACAGCGCATGATGGGACCAGTATCGCTGTAAAAACACGTCAGTATGAATTGGAATTGGCTAAAAAATACGATTATGTCTTTGTAGCAGATTGGTATCAGGTAGCTATCGAACATCCTGAAATTTGGTACGGTACAGACTACGTACACTTTGGTTCAGAGTCGACTACAATCACCAAGGGTGGAGAACTTTATGCTCAAACCGTCAAACAAACGATTGAGGAGGCAACGAAAAAAGGAACCGTTAAGAAATAATAGTAAATAAATTAGGAGTCATGGATTGCATTGCGATTCATGGCTTTTGTGTAGCGTAAGAAGTGAGTGTCATGTGAGCGGAGTAAATAAGGCAGCAAAAAAGGCTCTTTGATACAATCTTTTCGCCTATAAAACCTTGGCTCAAGTATGTGAAATATATTTTTTGTGTTTTGAAATTCACAAACAATGCTTTAAGACACAGCAGAAAACACATATTTTGAAACAAATTCACAATATAAAAGAAAAAGTTTGTGAAGTTTACTTGAAAGTGTTTACAAGAGAAAGAAAATAAGGTATAATAATCTTGTGAAAAAATTAACAAAGGATTTTTAAAAATCCTGAGAACCATTGGAGGAACACATGGCTGATAAAAAAACATTAACTCCCGAAGAAAAAAAGTTAGCTGCTGAAAAGCATGTTGACGAACTTGTTCAAAAAGGGCTAATTGCTCTAGAAGAAATGAGAAAATTAAATCAAGAACAAGTAGACTACATTGTTGCAAAAGCTTCAGTTGCTGCTCTTGATGCACATGGTATCTTAGCAGAACATGCTGTTAAAGAAACAGGTCGCGGTGTCTTTGAAGACAAAGCAACAAAAAACCTTTTTGCCTGCGAACATGTTGTTAACAATATGCGTGGTGTTAAAACTGTTGGTGTGATTGAAGATGATCCTATTACAGGTTTAACGAAAATTGCTGAACCAGTCGGAGTAATCTGCGGAATCACTCCAACGACCAACCCAACTTCAACAGCGATTTTTAAATCATTGATTTCGTTGAAAACGCGGAATCCAATTATCTTTGCTTTCCACCCATCTGCTCAAGAATCTTCTGCTCATGCGGCACAAATCGTACGTGATGCAGCGATTGCAGCAGGTGCACCTGAAAACTGTGTTCAATGGATTACACAGCCATCTATGGAAGCAACAACAGCTTTGATGAACCACGAAGGGATTGCAACAATCCTTGCGACTGGTGGGAACGCCATGGTAAAAGCTGCTTATTCATGCGGCAAACCTGCTCTTGGAGTTGGTGCTGGTAATGTTCCAGCTTACGTTGAAAAATCAGCAAATATCCGCCAAGCAGCACATGATATCGTGATGTCCAAATCATTTGATAATGGTATGGTCTGTGCATCTGAGCAAGCCGTGATCATTGATAAAGAAATCTATGATGAATTTGTAGAAGAATTCAAATCTTACCATACTTACTTTGTCAACAAAAAAGAAAAAGCGCTTTTGGAAGAATTCTGTTTTGGTGCAAAAGCCAACAGCAAGAACTGCGCTGGTGCAAAATTGAACCCAAATATTGTTGGTAAACCAGCTACATGGATTGCTGAGCAAGCAGGATTCAAAGTACCAAAAGGTACAAATATCTTGGCTGCTGAATGTGCAGAAGTTGGAATTAAAGAACCATTGACTCGTGAAAAATTATCACCTGTTATTGCAGTTTTGAAAGCTGAAGATACTGAAGATGGACTTAAAAAAGCTCGTCAAATGGTTGAATTTAATGGTCTAGGACACTCAGCTGCTATCCATACAAAAGACGAAGCTCTTGCAAAACGTTTCGGTACGGAAATAAAGGCAATGCGTATCATCTGGAACTCTCCATCTACCTTTGGTGGTATCGGTGATGTATATAACGCCTTCATTCCATCATTAACACTTGGATGTGGTTCATACGGACACAACTCAGTTGGTGATAACGTATCAGCTATCAACCTTCTTAACATCAAGAAAGTAGGGAAACGTAGAAATAATATGCAATGGTTTAAAGTTCCTTCAAAAATCTACTTCGAACGTAACTCAATCCAATACCTTCAAACTTGCGAAGGTATCGAACGTGTCATGATTGTTACCGATAAATCAATTGAAAAACTCGGTTTTGTACAACGTGTGATTGACCAATTGAATCTTCGTAAAAACAAAGTCACGATTCAAGTCTTCTCAGATGTTGAACCAGATCCAGATATCACAACAGTTCGTCGTGGTGTTGAAGTAATGCGCTCGTTTGAACCAGATACTATCATTGCCCTTGGTGGTGGCTCACCAATGGATGCGGCTAAAGGTATGTGGATGTTCTATGAACAGCCAGACGTTGACTTCGGTGACCTCGTTCAAAAATTCATGGATATCCGTAAACGTGCCTTCAAATTCCCATCACTTGGTAAGAAAGCTCAATATATTGGTATTCCAACAACATCTGGTACAGGTTCAGAAGTAACACCGTTTGCAGTTATCTCTGATAAGGCAAATAATCGTAAATACCCTATCACTGACTATGCATTGACACCAACCATTGCAATTGTTGATCCTGCTTTGGTAGAATCTGTTCCAGCATTTATTGCTGCTGACACAGGTATGGATGTCTTGACACACGCAACTGAAGCTTATACTTCTAACTTTGCCAATGACTATACAGATGGTATTGCTCTTCAAACTATCAAGTTAGTCTTCAAATACTTGGAAAAATCTGTAAAAACGGCTGACTCAGAAGCCCGTGAAAAGATGCACAATGCCTCTACAATGGCTGGTATGGCTTTTGCAAATGCCTTCCTTGGAATGAGTCACTCAATGGCGCATAAGATTGGTGCTGTTCACCACACCATTCACGGACGTACAAATGCTATTTTACTTCCTTATGTTATCCGTTATAATGGAACTCGTCCATCTAAAACTACAACATGGCCTAAGTACAATTACTGGAAAGCTGATGAAAAATTCCAAGATATCGCTCGTATGCTAGGTCTTCCTTGCTCAACACCAGAAGAAGCGGTTGAAGCGTATGCTAAAGCTGTTTATGACCTTGGTGTAGCGGTTGGTATCAAGATGAACTTTAAAGATCAAGGTATTGATGAAAAAACTTGGAAAGATAGCTTACATGATATTGCCGTTCTTGCTTATGAAGACCAATGTTCACCAGCAAATCCACGCTTGCCAATAGTTACTGACATGGAAGAAATTATGGCTGATGCCTACTATGGCTATGCAGAACGTCCAGGACGTCGTAAATAGACAGTAAAGTTTGTTCTAATTTGAATCGTTCGTCATTGTACAGACAATGTATTCAGATTTTTAGACATAAATCAGTTTATCAGTCACCATCTCCCTGCTTTTGTAGGGAGATTTTTCTATTTGGAGAGAGTGTCCTTTCTCTTGCTTAATATTGTATGCGTTTTCCTGTAAACTAGTTGTGAAAAAAGGAGGGCGGTCATGTTTCAATTGTTGGTATTTGATAGGGACGATGTCATTGTGGATACAGAAAATCTTATACTTCTCTTTTCCCTAAAATATCATAATAGACTGATAAGTTTTGAATCTGTAAATTTGATACTAAAATAATGAAAAGTTGATGTTAAAGCATTATGAGTGTTATAATATAATTGTGTAAACGGTTTCTAAAATGGATGATATTTATAAAAATAAGGAGGAAATATAATGTCAGTATTTTATGTTCCATCAGTTAATCTTATTGGTTGTGGTGTGATTAATGAAATAGGTGGTCATATCAAAGAGTTGGGGTATAAGAAAGCTCTCTTGGTGACAGACCATTATATTGCAAGTAGTGACATTTTACCTAAGGTAACTGCACCACTTGATAAGGAAGGCATTGAGTATGTCGTTTTTAGTGATGTTGAGCCAAATCCAACTGTTAAAAATGTTGAAGATGGTTTAGCTGTTTTGCGAGATAATAATTGTGATTTTATTATTTCACTTGGTGGTGGTTCGCCGCAAGATGCTGCAAGTAGTATTTCAATTCTTGCAACGAATGGTGGGCGTCCGCAAGATTACGAAGGTGTTCACAAATCAAAGGAAAAAGGCTTGCCGGTTGTAGCAATCAATACGACAGCAGGAACATCAGCTGAAATCACGATTAACTATGTTATTACTGATGAAGAGCGTAAAGTGAAAATGGTTATGGTTGATAAGAATAGCCTTGCGCTCCTGTCAGTAAATGATCCGGAATTGATGATTTCAAAACCAAAAGCTTTGACAGCTGCCACGGGTATGGATGCCCTTACACATGCGGTTGAAGCTTTGGTAACACCAGGTGCGTACAATGTGACGAAAAAATTATCTATTGGTGCCATTGAGTTAATTAAAGAATTTTTACCACGTGCTGTTGAAAATGGCCATGACATTGAAGCACGCGAAGCGATGGTTAATGCGATTTTCCTAGGTGGTATGGCCTTTAATAATGCTGGGCTAGGTTATGTACATTCTATGGCTCATCAACTTGGAGCAGTTTACAATCTTCCTCACGGTGTTTGTTGTGCCATGCTTTTACCGATTGTAGAGCGTGAAAATGCAAAACGTGTGCCAGAAGCATTCCGAAATGTTGCAAAAGCTCTTGGTCTCCATACGGAAGGCAAAAGTGATAAAGAATGCGCTGATTATGCCATTTCTGAAATTGAAAAATTATCAGCAACTGTGGGTATTCCGAAAAAATTGACAGAACTGGACATTAAAGAAGAGGAATTTGATTTTGAATACCTTTCTAAAAATGCACTCGTTGATGCTTGTGCACCAGGAAATCCATTTATGCCGACGCTAGAAGAAACGATTGCTCTTTACAAAGAATTGTTTTAAGCACTGATTTGTCATAAAAATAAGCTACCGATGAAATTTTCGGTAGCTTATTTACGTTTTCAATTTTTATGCTTGCCCAATATGTCCCCTACCTCTGGTTCGTTCGTAAAATAAAATTGGCAAATATTGACTGATAATCTTTTGTGAGAAGTCGCGTGGCATAAAATATTATAAAACACTTCAACGGACTTTTTAAAAAGAAATTTAGACGGACGCCAGGACAATATCGCAAAGAACACCAGCACTGAGAAACTTTTAAACTTTTATTCAAAAGCGACTCTGGCTGATACTCCTGAAAAAAGTGTTCCCCCTTGCTAATTCTATTATAAGGTCTCCATTCTGGAAAATTCTTGGGGGAAAGCTTGTGACGATATGGTAGATAGCACTCGCAGAGATGTAGTCTTTTTGCATGCCTCAGAGGCAATTTGATATGATTATAATATCATGTCAATATAATTTATTCTCTGAAACTACTTTCAAGATTTAAGAGAAAAGTAATTGTTATTAGAAATTAGAACCAAAATCTCAGATATTGTTGAAAGCGCTTCGAAAAATGGTTATAATAACACCGTGAGATTGAAAGCGCTTTAAAAACTGATCTACAATAGCAAAGGAGAAAGCTGTCTATGGCACAAATGACAAAAGACGAGCTGATTGCCAAAATAAAAGATGGCATCATTGTTTCCTGTCAAGCCTTGCCACACGAACCGCTATATACTGAAGCAGGTGGAGTTATTCCCCTTTTGGTAAAAGCGGCTGAACAAGGAGGAGCTGTTGGCATTCGAGCTAATAGTGTTCGGGATATTAAGGAAATTAAAGAGGTTACTTCGCTGCCAATCATCGGCATTATCAAGCGAGATTATCCACCTCAAGAGCCATTTATTACCGCAACGATGCGAGAAATTGATGAACTAGCAGCTCTGGATATTGAAGTAATTGCTTTTGATTGTACAAAGCGGGAGCGTTTTGATGGTTTAAAGATTGCGGATTTCATCAAGCAAGTGAAGGAGAAATATCCTCATCAATTGTTCATGGCAGATGTGAGTACCTTTGAAGAGGGAGCTGCTGCGGTAGAAGCGGGTGTGGACTTTGTAGGGACAACTTTGTCGGGCTACACTTCTTATAGTTTGCAATGTGAGGGGCCGGATTTTGATCTGATAAAAAATTTATGTGATGCAGGTTTGGATGTTATCGCGGAAGGAAAAATTCATTATCCAAGTGAAGCTAAAACGATTCATGACTTAGGTGTTAGAGGAATTGTAGTAGGTGGTGCCATTACGCGTCCAAAAGAAATTACAGAGCGTTTTGTTGCAGCAGTAAGTGAAAAGTAGGAACAATTTTATCCTAAAAAGGATGACAATAAAAGGAGAAACAATATGAGGATGAAGAAAATACTTTGTTCGTTAGTTGCAGGAGCTGCAATTTTATCTTTGGCAGCATGTGGAAATTCAGGTGGTTCAAACAAGTCGGCTGATTCAGGTAATTCTTCTGGTAAGACAGAGATTACTTGGTGGGCTTTCCCAGTCTTCACGCAAGAAAAAGCAAACGATGGTGTTGGAACTTATGAAAAAGAAATTATCAAAGCATTTGAAAAAGCCAATCCAGATATTAAAGTGAAACTAGAAACAATTGATTTCAAATCTGGTCCAGAAAAAATCACAACGGCGATTGAAGCAGGAACAGCACCAGATGTCCTCTTTGACGCACCGGGTCGGATCATTCAATATGGTAAAAATGGTAAATTGGCAGAATTGAACGATCTCTTTACAAATGATTTTGTCAAAGATGTCAATAACAATCAAATCATTCAAGCCAGCAAAGCTGGTGACAAAGCTTATATGTATCCAATTAGCTCTGCGCCATTTTACATGGCATTGAACAAGAAAATGCTGAAAGAAGCTGGTGTGTTAGACCTTGTTAAAGAGGGTTGGACAACTGCTGACTTTGAAAAAGTATTAAAAGCATTGAAAGCTAAAGGGTATACTCCTGGCTCACTCTTCAGTAATGGTCAAGGTGGTGACCAAGGTACACGTGCTTTCATTTCAAATCTTTATGGTGGTTCTGTAACAGATGATAAGGTGACAAAATATACAACGGACAGTCCAAACTTTGTCAAAGGTTTGAACAAAGCAGTGAGCTGGATTAAAGATGGTTTGATGACAAACGGCTCTCAATTCGATGGTGGAGCAGATATTCAAAACTTTGCGAATGGGCAAACTTCTTATACTGTTCTTTGGGCACCTGCGCAAAAAGGCATCCAAGCTAAACTCTTGAAAGCCAGTGGCGTCGAAGTTGTGGAAGTGCCATTCCCATCAGATAACGGAAAACCTGCTTTGGAATACCTTGTAAATGGTTTTGGTATCTTTAACAATAAAGATAAAAAGAAAGTAGAAGCTGCTAAAAAGTTTGTCAAATTTATTGCGGATGATAAAAAGTGGGGGCCAAAAAATGTTGTTCGTACAGGTGCCTTCCCAGTCCGTTCCTCATTTGGAAAATTGTATAATGACAAACGGATGGAAACAATCAGCACTTGGACAAAATATTATTCACCATATTACAATACGATTGATGGATTTGCAGAAATGAGAACACTCTGGTTCCCAATGTTGCAATCTGTTTCAAATGGCGATGAAAAAGTTGAATCTGCTTTGAAGACCTTTACAGAAAAAGCAAATGAAACCATTAAAAAAAGTAAAAAATAAATAATGTAACGATTTCCCTTTTTCTGTTGTTGGTTTCATAAAATAGGAAAAGGGAATTTTTTATCAAAAAGAGGAGGTCAGTATCTCCTCTAGCTAAATGAGGTGTTGAATGTGAAAGTGAATAAAATAAGAATGAGAGAAACGGTGATTTCCTATGCTTTTTTGGCACCAGTTCTATTATTCTTTATTGTCTTTGTATTGGCACCGATGGTGATGGGATTTGTAACGAGTTTCTTTAATTATTCTATGACATCCTTTTCATTCGTTGGATTGGACAATTACTCACGAATGTTTAAAGATCCAGTCTTTATTAAATCTCTCATTAATACGGTGATTATCGTTATTGGTTCGGTACCAATTGTTGTGTTGTTCTCTTTGTTTGTGGCTTCTCAAACCTATAGTCAGAATGCGATTGCACGGTCATTTTATCGGTTTGTCTTCTTCCTGCCAGTGGTGACAGGGAGTGTAGCTGTAACGGTTGTATGGAAATGGATTTACGACCCACTGTCAGGGATTTTGAATTTCGTCCTGAAGTCGGGTCATGTCATCAATCAGAATATTTCTTGGCTGGGTGATAAGCATTGGGCGTTGATGGCGATTATTGTGATTTTGCTGACAACTTCTGTCGGGCAGCCTATTATTCTCTATATTGCTGCTATGGGAAATATTGACAATTCATTGGTGGAAGCTGCGCGTGTTGATGGAGCGACAGAGCTGCAAGTTTTCTGGAAGATTAAATGGCCAAGTCTTTTGCCAACAACTCTGTATATTGCGATCATTACAACAATCAATTCCTTCCAATGTTTTGCCTTGATTCAGCTGTTGACATCCGGAGGGCCAAACTATTCAACCAGTACATTGATGTATTACCTGTATGAAAAAGCCTTCAAGTTATCTGAATATGGTTATGCTAATACCATGGGAGTATTTTTAGCTGTCATGATTGCTTTGATTAGCTTTGCCCAATTCAAGATTCTTGGAAATGACGTCGAATATTAAAGAAAGGAGAGACAAGATGAAACAGAAAAAAATGAGTGCCTTTACGGTAATGTCAACGATTATTCTCTTGGTGTTGACCGTTCTCTTTGTTTTTCCTTTCTATTGGATTTTAACAGGGGCTTTCAAATCGCAGCCAGATACGATCGTCATTCCACCTCAATGGTGGCCTAAGATGCCAACATTAGAAAATTTCCAACAGCTGATGGTGCAAAACCCGGCCCTGCAATGGATGTGGAATAGTGTGTTTATCTCGCTAGCGACCATGTTTTTGGTCTGCATTACTTCTGCCTTAGCGGGTTATGTTCTGGCTAAAAAACGTTTCTATGGGCAGCGGATTCTTTTTGCAACTTTTATCGCTGCTATGGCTCTGCCTAAACAAGTAGTACTGGTTCCTTTGGTCCGTATTGTCAACTTTATGGGAATTCATGATACACTAGCTGCAGTTATTTTGCCTCTTGTCGGTTGGCCTTTTGGGGTTTTCCTCATGAAGCAATTTAGTGAAAATATCCCAACGGAATTGTTGGAATCTGCTAAGATTGATGGCTGTGGTGAAATTCGGACTTTTTGGAATGTAGCTTTTCCAATTGTAAAACCAGGTTTTGCTGCCCTTGCCATTTTTACCTTTATCAACACATGGAATGATTACTTTATGCAATTGGTCATGCTGACATCGCGGCAGAATCTAACGATTTCACTTGGAGTGGCAACGATGCAAGCTGAAATGGCAACGAATTATGGTTTGATTATGGCTGGTGCTGCGATGGCAGCTGTTCCGATTGTAACCGTCTTTCTTGTCTTCCAAAAATCCTTCACACAAGGTATTACCATGGGAGCTGTGAAAGGATAAGGAGGGAAAACGAATGATTTTCGATGAATTGGAAAATCTCGCCCATTACAAAGGTATCCATAATCATTTAGATTGTGCCATTGATTATCTCCTAACTCACGATTTAAGTAATTATGAGTTAGGACGGTATGAGATTAATGGAGACAAAGTTTTCTTCTTTGTGCAGGAAAATGAGCTTAATCAAGAAGAGAATGATGGCTTTGAATTTCATCATCGTTATTTGGATTTGCATTTTCTCTTGGAAGGGCGAGAAATAATCCAGTATGGCTATGAGCAAACGGAACTTCGCAGGGTTTATGATGCAGAGAAAGATATTGGTTTTAACACTTGCAACCAAGTCTATCCGCTAGTTTTGGATCATCGGAATTTTGTGGCGTTTTTACCAGAAGAAGCTCATCACCCAAATGGTTTTGCTGGCAAGGGGTTGACGGTCAAGAAATGCGTGGTAAAAGTGCTATTTGACTAACTAGAAAAATAAAGGAGATTGAGCATGGAGAACAAAAGCTCTCAGTTAGTGAAATCTATTTTTAATACGGATAATTTATTCATGAGAATTTGTGAAAAAATTCTTGATTTAGTGACAGTCAATCTTCTTTTTCTGCTGTCTTGTTTACCACTTGTTACGATTGGTATTGCCAAAATTAGCTTGTATGAAACTTTGTTTGAAATCAAGGGTGCGCGTCGCGTAAAAGTCACAGCGATGTACATGCAAGCATTTAGAAAAAATTGGAAAGTCGGTTTAAAACTTGGTTTGCTAGAACTGCTACTTGTAGGAATCAGTCTATTTGACCTCGTGCTTTTTTGGAGGCAGGAAACAATGCTGTTTCAAATGCTAAAAGCAACTTGTATCGGTGTCATCATTTTTACTAGTTTGCTGTTTTTATGCATCTATCCTTTGGCAGCTAAGTTTGAAATGACGGTAAAAGATCTATTACAAACGGGACTGATCATGGTGAGTTTGCATTTCCCGTGGTTCTTTTTGATGATAGCCTTATTAGCTGTAATTGTCTTTTTCCTCTCTAGTTCAGGATTTGTATTGCTACTGGGCTTTACTCTTTTTGTATTAGTTGGCTTTGCAGCCTTAGGATTTTTGCAATTGCCTATTATGGAAACTATTTTTAATAAGTATAAACGATAAAACCAATTAACTTGGAGAATAAACTATGAAAGATTTAAAACAATACGAAGGGGTCATTCCGGCCTTTTATGCCTGCTATGATAACCAAGGTGAGATTAGTCCGGAGCGTGTGCGGGCGTTAGTAGAATATTTCCTCAAAAAAGGAGTTCAGGGCTTGTATGTTAATGGCTCGTCTGGGGAGTGTATCTACCAAAGCGTTGCCGATAGGAAATTGATTTTGGAAGAAGTCATGGCGGTGGCAAAAGGGAAATTAACGATTATTGCCCATGTCGCTTGCAACAATACCAAGGATAGTGTGGAGTTGGCGCGCCATGCAGAGAGTTTGGGAGTGGATGCTATTGCGGCTATTCCGCCGATTTACTTCCGCTTGCCAGAATACTCGGTTGCCCAATATTGGAACGACATTAGCGCAGCTGCGCCGCAGACAGATTTTGTGATTTACAATATTCCACAGTTAGCAGGTGTAGCTCTGACGCCGAGTCTCTATACAGAAATGCTCAAAAATGAACGCGTGATTGGTGTGAAGAACTCTTCTATGCCTGTCCAAGACATTCAAACCTTTGCAGCACTTGGTGGGAAAGACCACCTCGTCTTTAATGGTCCAGATGAGCAATTCTTAGGCGGCCGCCTGATGGGAGCAAGAGCAGGTATCGGCGGAACGTATGGCGCAATGCCAGAACTTTTCTTGAAGCTCAATCAATTGATTGCTGACAAAGAATTGGAAAAAGCAAAAGAACTGCAATTTACCATTAATGCTATCATCGGGAAATTAACAGCTGCTCATGGGAATATGTATTCCGTCATCAAGGAAGTCTTGAAAATCAATGAAAATCTGAATATCGGCTCTGTCCGTTCTCCATTAACACCAATTACAGACGCGGATCGTCCGATTGTAGAAGAAGCGGCGCGCTTGATTTGTGCAGCTAAGGAAGCATTCCTATAATAGAAAAAGAGGTGGATTATGAGAAAATACATTGCCATTGATATTGGTGGAACAAATATCAAATATGGTCTGATTGATGATACCGACACCTTGTTGGAAGCGCACGAAATCCCAACAGAGGCTCATAAGGGCGGTCCAGAAATTTTGCGCAAGG
The DNA here is from genome assembly GCF_015594645.1 of Streptococcus sp. HF-2466. Classification (NCBI taxonomy): domain Bacteria; kingdom Bacillati; phylum Bacillota; class Bacilli; order Lactobacillales; family Streptococcaceae; genus Streptococcus; species Streptococcus sp. HF-2466. The sequence continues at coordinate 38,643 of NZ_JADNQU010000011.1, read as the reverse complement.
TAAAGGGAATTGTAGCACGTTATTTAGAACAAATTCCAGTTGCTGGGGTTTGTATCTCCTCGGCTGGAATGGTCGATCCAGATAAAGGAGAAATCTTTTATGCTGGTCCTCAGATTCCGAACTATGCAGGTACTCAGTTCAAGAAAGTGTTGGAAGAAGCATTTTCCATTCCTTGTGAAATTGAAAATGATGTCAATTGTGCTGGTCTGTCGGAAGTCATGTCAGGCAGCGGCAAGGGAGCGAGTATTGCGATTTGTTTGACGATTGGAACAGGGATTGGTGGTTGTTTGCTGGTGGACGGTCAGGTTTTCCACGGTTTTAGTAATTCGGCCTGTGAAGTCGGCTATGTGTATCTGCCAGACGGTGCTTTCCAAGATGTGGCTTCAACGACTGCCTTGGTCAATTATGTAGCAGAGCTTCACGGAGAAGATCCGACTATGTGGAATGGACGCCGCGTTTTCAAAGAAGCAACAGAAGGAAATGCACGTTGTATCCAAGGAATCGACCGCATGGTCAATTATTTGGGGCAAGGGATTGCGAATATTTGCTATGTGGTCAATCCCGAAGTCGTGATCTTAGGTGGCGGCATTATGGGTCAAGAAGCCATTCTCCGTCCTCGAATTGAGGCTGCTATGAAAGCCTGTTTGGTGCCAAGTATTGCTGAAAAAACCAAGCTCGCTTTCGCTCATCATCAAAATGCTGCGGGGATGTTTGGAGCTTATTATCACTTTAAAAATAAACATCATTAACGAAAAGCCTTCTATAATGAAAACGAGCAAATCCTTAGTGAGGAGATGCTCATTTTTGTTTGGTGCCTTATTTGTGTCGTCTGTAATAGCCATTTAATTTTTGATTTTCCCAAAAACTGTTGAAGATTTTTTCTTTTCTTTCTCGGTCAATTTCTAGGAAAAAGGCATAAAGGAGGTCGATCATAAGTAGCATAGGAAATTGTGCTGAGATGCGTAAGATATACTCCGGCTTGTTTTGAGTAGCAACGGTGATGATTTCAGTAAAGTTTTCTTTGACTTTGTTGGGGTGTCCTGTTACTAACACCGTTTTAGCGCCCATTGCTTGAGCGTCGATGAGACTGTTGATGATAGATTGCGTTCCTCCGGACAAAGAAAATCCAATAACCAAGCAATTTTCATCTAGGATACTGGTTGTCCAAGCAAAGCCGTCTTGATCTGTCAACGCTTCGCAGACAACACCAAGCCGCATGAAGCGCAGTTTCATATCGCGTGCGACAAGACCAGAGCTTCCAGTTCCAAAGAAATAGACGCGGTCAGCTGCTTCGATAAGATTGGCAACGCGTAGCAATTTGTCTTCATCAACCAATTCCTCAGTTTGTTGACGGATTTGAGCATAGTTTCGCAGCACTCTACGAGATAAGTCATTTTGCAAATGTTCAGTTTGCTCTGATTTGTCTTGCAACTGGTGAATATATTGAAAATTAAACTCTCTGTAGCCTTTAAATCCGCATTTCTTCGCAAAGCGTGTCAAGGCTGCTTGAGAAATGTAGAGAGTTTGCGCAACTTTTTGAGAAGAGAGATCGTCATAGATACTAGAAGGGCTCAAAAAGTAGTTGGCAATCCGCTTTTCTAAGTCAGTCATGCTATCAAAATGGCTTTCAATCCTCGCCATGATATGCTGCGTATTTTCCATAGATGTACTCTCTTTACTTGTAATGATATAGAACAAATGTTTTGAAAAACCTATTTGTATTATAACATAGTTTTACAAAATAGGACGCTAGGTAGCTTGATAAATAGCATAGGGTGAAATGATTTCAATTAAGCGAAGAAAACCAATAAAACTTTGTGACGAATGGTTTGAAAATGTGTTATAATTTACACAAGTAAACGTTACAGCCATTGTATGATACAAAGGAGGTGCAAGACATGACGAACGCTACTTTTGAGCAAATGCAGGAAATCGAGCAAGCAGCAGATGAAGTGTTGGCGAGCTATAAAAGTCAAATTCAGGAATTGCGAGAGCAAGCTAGCAGCAATCTGAAACAGCTAGAGAAAGTCTATGATGAAGAAAAGCAACAATTGCTTGTTGAGTTAAAAGAACAATCTGAAAAAGAGATTGCCAACTTGACACAAGACTTAGAAAAAACGAGACAAGAGAACGAAGAAAAAGCCCAAGCAGCTTTGTCAAATAAAAAAGAGGTACTGCTGCAAATGATTGTGGACAGGGTGGTAGAAAAATATGGCCATTAGTCACATGCAAGAGTTGTCGTTGCTATTGCCAAAAGATTTGTTGGATGATGTCCTTTCTTATTTGCAAAATCTCCAGTCAGTTGAGATTCAGGATTTGCAGGCAAAAGAGACTTGGCAGGGAGCTTTTGAGCAAGAGTTGGTGTGGAATCCTGATAAGTCTTTCTCGGAACATCTTCAAACTTTGACTCGGCGGCAGGAAAAACTTGCCAATATGATTGAACGTTTGCAGGCGTTTGTGCCCAAGAAAAAATTACTGGAGTCGTTGAAGGAAGTGCCTTTGGAAATAACGTTTGTGGATTTAGAGCAAGCGGGGCAGGCGCGTGATGAAGAAGCTCTTCTTGTCAATATTCAGCAACAATTTCAAGCGTTGGCAAGAGCGCAGGAAGTCAAAGAAAGAGCTCAGTCGGAGATGGCAGAGCTAGAAAAATGGGCGAGTTTAGCCGTTACGCCGTCAGCGCTTAAGCATTTTAAACATCTTCGTGCGTTTGTGGGAAGCATTCCAAGCAGTGAGAACAATCAGCTAAATGCTCGATTGCGGGACTATCCTAATCTGGAAGTCCAAGAGATTTTCACCAGTACCACAGAAAGTGGAATTCTTGTGCTATGTAAAGCAGAAACAGCTAAGGAAATGCAAGCATTCTTGACAGAGCTTGGTTTCAAACCTTTTGAATATGCCTTTGAAGAATTACCAAAAGAGCGTTTGACAGCCTTGCAAGAGACGATAAAAGAGCAAGAAGCACTCATAACTTCAACGCAAGCACAACTAGCGGCATCTAATGAGGAGCTGCAACAGCTCAAGCTTCAATTGGACTATATTTTGAATCTCACCTCTCGCCAAGAGAGCAAGGAAGCCCTTGCCAGCACGCAGAATTTGGTTGCTTTAGAGGGTTGGATGGAGCAGGGGCAGATAGAAGATTTGAAAACGGGTCTCGCGCAGCAATTTGGCGGTGCTGTCTTGCTTCAAATCCATGAACTGACGGAAGCCGATCGACAGCGAGTCCCGACAAAACTTAAAAATAATGCTCTGATTGAGCCCTTTGAGCTGGTGACAGAGATGTATTCGCTGCCGAAGTACGAAGATAAAGATCCAACGCCCGTTGTTTCGGTCTTCTACTTTATCTTTTTTGGCATGATGGCGGCTGATATTGGCTATGGTTTGTTGCTTTTTGGCGGAACGACTTGGGCTTTGAAGACTTTACATGTCAAGCCAAGCCTGGCAAAGAATTTACGCTTTTTTAGAATTTTAGGAATTGGCGTTGCACTTTGGGGAGTGATTTATGGTTCTTTCTTTGGCTTCAAATTGCCTTTTGCGCTCATTGATACCAGCACAGATGTGATCACTATTTTGATTATTTCGGTCGTGATTGGCTTTGTGACAGTCATGACAGGACTTTTCCTCAGTGGTAAAAAGAATATCCGCATGAAGGATTATGCGGCAGCCTATAATTCGGGTTTTGCTTGGATGTTGATTCTCATCGGGTTGGCTTTGCTAGCAGCGGGGCGACTGTTCCCAGATCTTGCTATGGTCGGCTTTATCGGAGAATGGCTGGCTACTGTAAATGCTGTGGGCATTGTACTGGTTTCTATTATCAGCGCTAAAAGTTTGAAAGGCTTGGGTCCTGCACTGTTTAATCTATACAATATCAGTAGCTATGTGGGAGACTTGGTGAGCTTTACGCGACTTATGGCTTTGGGGCTTGCTGGTGCAAGCATTGGCTCAGCTTTTAACTTAATTGTTAGTCTCTTTCCACCTTTTGCTCGCTTCAGTATTGGCATTGTGTTGTTTCTCGCCCTCCACAGTATCAATATGTTTCTCTCCTTTTTATCAGGCTATGTGCACGGAGCGCGTTTGATTTTCGTTGAGTTTTTTGGGAAATTCTATGACGGTGGCGGAAAAGCCTTTAAACCCTTAAAACCAGCAGAGAAATATGTCCGCTACAAAAAATAGAACAGCTAAATTATTTTAGCAACTCAGCTAGAAGTTTTATGTCATTGACAAAATAACCAAATAAATAATGTTTACTATTAGAAATGGAGTTTATTCATGCAAGCTTTTTCATCTTATTTTTCAACTTACGGTGGTGCCTTTTTCGCAGCACTCGGTGTGGTTTTTGCGATTTTCCTCAGCGGTATTGGCTCTGCGCGTAATGTCGGAGCGACCGGTCAGGCTGCGGCAGCCCTGTTAAAAGAGCAACCTGAGAAATTCGTCAGTGCTTTGATTTTGCAACTTTTGCCAGGTACGCAAGGTTTGTATGGTTTTGTTATCGGGATTTTGATTTTCTTTAAAATTCAACCTGAGATGGCTCTTCAAACAGGTCTAGCCCTCTTTTTTGCCGCACTTCCAATCGGAATCGTTGGTTATTATTCTGCTAAATACCAAGGAAATGTAGCAACCGCTGGCATGCAGATTTTGGCAAAGCGACCTGAAGATGTCATGAAAGGGGTTATCCTTGCTGCCATGGTAGAAACTTATGCTATCCTTGCCTTTGTTGTATCTCTTTTGATGGTTTTGAATGTAAAATGAGACAGGTTCAATGTCTTGAAACAAGATTTCATAGAAGGAGGCAGATATGGAATTTGAATCTCATTTGAGGGATTCGGTTTTGGAGCAAGCGCATGAAAATGGGCGGCAGTTATTAGCCGATGCTAAAGAGTCTATTGAGCGTGAAGCTAAAGAGCAAGAAGCACGGTTGAAACAAGAAAAACTGCAACAGCGTGAGCAAGAAATAAAGGCGATCAATCGTCAGGTACAGCGTGAAGTGCAGCAGCTTGAAAATGAAAAACGTCAGTCTACTTTGGCGACTAAGGAAGGGATTTTGAAAGAATTATTTGCGGGGGCTTATGAGCAAATGACGGCTTGGTCGATCGAGCAGGAGCAGGCTTTCTTGGAGCAGGTCTTAAAAAAGTATCCGCAAGAAGAGCTTGTTTTGACAGTTGGCTCACGGACATTGGTTAAATATTCGGCTGGACAATTGGAACGATTATTAGAGCACTATCCGCACGTAAGATTGGCTTCCTCTCCTGTGAATGGAGAAGCAGGTTTTCTCCTTTCGCGAGGCAATATTGACTATAATTACCTCTATCGCAATTTAGTAGATTCTTTGTGGCAGGAGGAGAGTTATCAGCTTGCTCAGACGATTTTCCAAGATGAAGCAGACTAAGGAGGCGTTCTATGAATGAAAAGACCTTCGCTCAAGTGAATACAGAAATTAGCATTCATGAGAGTAGCTTTTTAAGCTTAGCGCAATACGAGCAGTTGTTGCGGACTTTCACTTCTGAAGGTCGGTCAGCAGCTTTGGAAGGAACGGTTTATAATCTGGATTATGAGCAACTAACAGACTTAAATGCGATTGAGAGGTTTCTCATGAAACATTTGTTTGCAGAGTATGCTTGGGCTTTTGAAGTTAGTCCAGAATCTGCTTTGGTGGAGTTTTTTACGCTCAAATATACTTATCACAATCTTAAGGTATTGCTTAAGCACAAGGCGACAGGTTTGAATTTAAAGCATCTGTTGATTTCTGTTGGACCTTATCCTTTAGATATTTTGGAGCATTTGGTTGCAACCTTTTCTGCTGAACATTGTCCTAAATTGATGGCGGATGAAATGGCGGCGACTTGGGCGGAATATCAAGATTATCAAGATGTACGCGTTCTGGAAATTGGAATGGATCTGGCTTATTTCAAGCACTTAAAAAGCTTGGAGTCTGCATTTGAAGATGAGCGGCTCAAGCAACTGGTGCGGTTGACAATTGATTTTTATAATGCAGTAACGGTGCAGCGAGCTATTCGGCACCAAAAACCGCACAGTTTCATGACACAGTTGTTATCAGATGAAGGCTCTTTGACGAGTGTAGAGTGGATTGAGTTGGCTGAAAAAGGCGATCTTGCTGGCTGGTTTTCCAAAGTTAATCCATTGGAATTTGACGCAGAACTGAGCACTTATGAAGAAAAAATGCGTTCGGGTAAGTTGACAAATCTTGAACTGGAATATTTGGCAGACTTGGTTCAGTTTAAACTCTTAGAGCAAGGACGATTTGAAACAAGTGGTCCGCTTCTGCTGGTTCGTTATTTATTTGGAAAAGAGTTGGAAGTGAAGAATCTTCGACTTATTTTGACTGGTTTGACGAACCAGCTTCCAGTAGAGATCATCAAAGAAAGGATGAGACCGATTTATGGCCAGTAAAACTTATAAAATTGGTGTGGTGGGGAATCGCGATGCCATTCTGCCTTTTCGCCTGATTGGTTTTCAGACTTTTCCAGTCACCGAAGCGACCGATGTGGTGAATACTTTACGACGACTGAGCCGAGAAGATTTTGCTATTATTTATTTGACAGAAGACATGGCTGCTGAAATCCCTGAAACGCTGGCTTACTATGATAAGCAAGTGTTGCCAGCGATTATCTTAATCCCGACTCATAAAGGAGTAACAGGATTAGGACAGAGACGTATTCGTAAGAACGTAGAAAAAGCAGTTGGACAGGATATATTGTGAGGTTTTTATGAAAATAAATGAATTAGGCCAGCCCATTGGAGATGCCCTGCCGAATTTCAAACCGGGAGATTTGCCCAAGATGGAGCGACTAGAAGGACGGTATGTTATCGTTGAATGCCTGTCCAAGGACAAACATGGGGCGGATTTGTATGAAGTCTATGGTCCGGATTCTCCTGCTGACATGTGGACTTATCTCTTTCAAAATCCTGTTCAAAGTCAGGAAGAATGGTCGGTCTTGCTAGATCAGATGCTGGCAGCTCAGGATCGATTCTACTATGCCATTGTAGATAAGGAGAGTGGCAAGGCATTAGGTACTTTTGCTTTAATGAGGATTGATCGGGGCAGCCGTGTCATTGAGGTAGGGTCTGTGACCTATTCGCCCCAGTTGAAACGAACCAGACTGGCGACAGAAGCCCAATATCTGTTGGCACGCTATGTTTTTGAGGAGCTGGAGTATCGCCGCTACGAGTGGAAATGCGATGCACTCAATCAACCTTCAAGATACGCAGCAGAAAGGCTTGGTTTTATCTACGAAGGCACTTTTCGTCAGGCGGTTGTTTATAAAGGGCGGAACCGAGACACTGATTGGCTAGCCATGATTGACAAGGACTGGCCAGCGGTTAAAATTCGTTTAGAAAAATGGCTAAGCCCAGATAATTTCGATGAAAATGGGCAACAAATAAAAGCTTTGTCTGATTTTTAAAATAAGAAGTATCAATTTTTGCTGTAGAGATAACTAAGAAAGATTTCAAGCTCACGGCAAGAATAGAAAATAAGCAAAAATCTCCCAAAGAATGGAGGAAGATTGTGAGTCAAGGAAAGATTATAAAAGTTTCAGGTCCTTTGGTGGTCGCCTCTGGGATGCAGGAAGCGAATATTCAGGATATTTGTCGTGTGGGCAATTTGGGCTTGATTGGGGAAATCATTGAGATGCGTCGAGATGAGGCCTCCATTCAAGTATATGAAGAAACCTCTGGGCTTGGACCAGGAGAGCCGGTGGAAACGACGGGGAGTCCGTTGTCGGTCGAGTTGGGGCCGGGGCTGATTTCGCAAATGTTTGATGGAATTCAGCGGCCTTTGGCACGCTTTCAAACGGTGACGCAGAGTGATTTCCTGGTGCGTGGAGTGCAACTGCCTCATCTGAATCGAGAGACCAAGTGGGACTTTGTGCCTTGTCTGGAGATTGGAACAGAGGTGACCGCTGGAGATATTCTGGGAACGGTTCAAGAAACCACATTAGTAGCTCACCGCATTCTAGTGCCGATTGGTGTCAGCGGTCGTGTGACTAAGATAGAAGCGGGGAGCTATACTGTCGATCAGCCTGTCTATGAGATTGCACAGGCAGACGGCTCCGTCTTTGTCGGCAGTCTTATGCAGAAGTGGCCGGTTCGCCGAGGTCGCCCATTTGCTCAAAAGCTGATTCCAGAGGAGCCTTTGGTGACGGGCCAACGAGTGATTGATACCTTTTTCCCAGTCACCAAGGGCGGGGCGGCTGCCGTTCCAGGTCCTTTTGGAGCAGGCAAGACGGTCGTTCAGCATCAGGTTGCTAAGTTTGCCAATGTGGATATCGTGATTTATGTGGGTTGCGGTGAGCGGGGCAATGAAATGACCGATGTGCTCAATGAATTTCCAGAGCTAATTGATCCAACGACTGGTCAGTCTATCATGCAACGAACTGTTCTGATTGCCAATACGTCTAATATGCCAGTTGCAGCGCGTGAGGCTTCTATCTATACAGGGATTACGATTGCTGAATATTTCCGAGATATGGGCTATTCTGTGGCTATCATGGCAGATTCAACATCTCGTTGGGCAGAAGCTCTGCGGGAAATGTCAGGGCGTTTGGAAGAAATGCCAGGTGACGAAGGCTATCCAGCCTATCTGGGCAGCCGTATTGCTGAATATTACGAACGAGCTGGTCGGGTTAAAACTTTAGGGAGAGGTGATCGTGAAGGAAGTATTACCGCAATCGGTGCCGTTTCCCCTCCGGGTGGAGATATTTCTGAGCCAGTCACGCAAAACACTCTGCGGATTGTCAAAGTTTTCTGGGGCTTGGACGCTCAGTTGGCACAACGTCGCCATTTCCCTGCGATTAACTGGCTTAGCTCTTACTCGCTTTATCTAGACGAGGTGGGTCAATATATCAATCAGCATGAACAGTTGGCTTGGTCGGAAAAAGTGACCAAGGCGATGAACGTTCTCCAAAAAGAGAGTGAGCTACAGGAAATCGTGCGGTTGGTCGGTCTGGATTCTCTGTCTGAAAGGGATCGCCTCACCATGAATACAGCAAAAATGATTCGTGAGGATTACTTGCAGCAGAATGCTTTTGATGAGGTTGACACCTACACTTCCTTTAAAAAACAAGTAACTCTGCTCACTAATATTTTAACATTTGATGAGGAAGCCAATCGTGCCTTGAATTTAGGTGCCTACTTTACCGAAATCATGAACGGTACTGTGGAGTTGCGAGATCGAATTGCTCGCTCTAAATTTATCCCAGAAGAGCAGCTGGATGCAATTTGTAATTTGGATGCTGCTATTCGAGAAAACTTGCATGAGATTCTTGCACAAGGAGGAGCGGACAATGAACGTGATTAAAGAATACCGTACCGTCAGTGAAGTTGTTGGTCCTTTGATGATTGTGGAGCAAGTCGAAGGTGTGCATTTTAATGAGCTGGTGGAAATCCAGCTCCATGATGGAACCAAGCGCCAGGGGCAGGTCTTGGAAGTGCAGGAAGACAAGGCGATGGTGCAACTGTTTGAAGGCTCCAGCGGTATCAATCTAGAAAAAGCCAAGGTGCGTTTTACTGGTCGACCGCTTGAATTGCCAGTATCAGAAGATATGGTAGGACGGATTTTCAATGGTATGGGCAAGCCTATTGACGGTGGACCAGATATTTTGCCGGAAAAATACTTGGATATTGACGGTCAAGCCATCAATCCGGTCGCGCGAGATTATCCCGATGAGTTTATCCAGACTGGGATTTCAGCCATTGATCACCTCAATACTTTGGTTCGGGGACAAAAATTGCCAGTTTTCTCTGGTTCAGGTCTGCCTCACAAGGAATTGGCTGCCCAGATTGCTCGTCAAGCTACTGTGCTCAATTCAGAAGAAAATTTTGCAGTCGTTTTTGCAGCTATGGGGACAACCTTTGAAGAAGCCGAATTTTTCATGAACGACTTGCGGGAAACGGGAGCTATTGATCGCTCTATCCTCTTCATCAACCTAGCCAATGATCCTGCTATTGAGCGGATTGCGACACCGCGGATTGCCTTGACGGCTGCCGAATACTTGGCTTATGAAAAGGACATGCACGTTCTCGTCATCATGACAGATATGACCAACTACTGCGAGGCCTTGCGTGAAGTATCTGCGGCTCGCCGAGAAGTGCCGGGACGCCGTGGTTATCCGGGTTATCTCTATACCAATCTTTCCACCCTTTATGAACGGGCGGGGCGCTTGGTGGGGAAGAAAGGCTCAGTGACGCAGATTCCCATTCTCACTATGCCTGAGGATGACATCACTCACCCCATTCCTGATTTGACAGGTTACATCACCGAAGGTCAGATTATCCTGTCGCGTGACCTTTACAACAGCGGTTATCGTCCACCGATTAACGTACTGCCGTCTCTTTCGCGTCTTAAGGATAAGGGCTCTGGCGAGGGAAAGACTCGGGGAGACCATGCAGCAACTATGAATCAGCTCTTTGCGGCTTATGCACAAGGCAAACAAGCCAAAGAATTAGCGGTTATATTAGGAGAATCAGCCTTATCTGACACCGACAAGCTCTATGTTCAATTTACCGATCGATTTGAAAAAGAATATATCAATCAAGGTTTTTATACCAATCGGACGATTGAAGAAAGTTTGGATTTAGGCTGGGAATTGTTGTCTGTTTTGCCACGGACGGAGCTTAAGCGGATCAAGGACGACATGATTGATCAATATTTACCAGAAAGTAAACAGCAAGCCTAGGGAGGTGATCTGAATGGCTCGTTTAAATGTCAAACCAACCCGAATGGAGCTGAACAACCTGAAAGAGCGCCTGAAAACAGCTACTCGCGGTCATAAACTTCTCAAGGATAAGCGAGATGAACTGATGCGTCGTTTCATTGAAGCTGTTCGCGAAAACAACCGCCTTCGCCAAAAAGTTGAAACAGCTCTGGTTGGTCACATGCAGGATTTTGTATTGGCGAAAACCTTGGAAAGTGACCTCATGGTAGAAGAGATTTTTGCTGTCCCTATGCGAGAAGTCAACCTCCATATCGAACAGGAGAATATCATGAGTGTGCAGGTGCCAAAAATGCATGCTCATATTGATAATCCTTATGGTGATGATGAGGGAGATGTGGTTTATAGCTATGTGGCTTCTAACAGCCAGATGGATGAGACGATTGAGGATATGGGCAACTTATTGCCCGACCTCCTGCACTTAGCAGAGATTGAAAAGAGCTGCCAGCTGATGGCAGATGAGATTGAAAAGACCCGCCGTCGGGTCAATGGCTTAGAGTATGCAACCATTCCAGATCTCACAGAAACCATTCATTATATCGAAATGAAGCTAGAAGAAGCCGAGCGCGCTAGTCTAGTGAGAGTAATGAAGGTGAAATAAAAACAAAACGGATGGTGGATTCTATGAACTCACGTCCGTTTGTTTTTTTGAGGTAGCTATATAAACAATAAAAATCTCCAACTCCACTCTCTCACATTTCCCATAAAATGCGGGAATTTTCTGATAAATCATGTTATAATAGAACAGACTACACGAAAGGGACAAAAATTCATGACTTTAGTTTATCAATCAACGCGTGATGCAAACAATACGGTGACAGCCAGTCAGGCTATTTTGCAGGGGTTAGCAACGGATGGTGGTCTCTTTACGCCGATTTCTTATCCGCAGGTGGAACTGGATTTTACTAAACTCAAAGACGCTTCCTATCAGGAAGTTGCAAAATTGATTTTATCTGCTTTCTTAGATGATTTTACAGATCAAGAGCTGGATAACTGCATTAACAATGCCTATGACAGCAAGTTTGACACGCCAGAGATTGCTCCTCTGGTGAAACTGAATGGGCAATACAATTTGGAACTATTCCATGGTTCTACGATTGCTTTCAAGGATATGGCTTTGTCTATTCTCCCGCATTTGATGACAACAGCAGCGAAAAAGCATGGTTTGAAAAATAAAATTGTCATTTTGACGGCGACTTCTGGTGATACCGGAAAAGCAGCTATGGCAGGCTTTGCCGATGTGCCAGGAACGGAAATCATCGTCTTTTACCCTAAAGATGGTGTCAGCAAGGTTCAGGAGCTGCAAATGACCACTCAGACGGGGGACAATACTCATGTGGTGGCTATTGAGGGCAATTTTGATGACGCCCAGACCAATGTTAAACGTATGTTTAATGACGCGGCTCTTCGTGAGCGGCTAGCAGCGCACAAGTTGCAATTTTCTTCTGCCAACTCTATGAATATCGGGCGTTTGGTGCCACAGATTGTTTACTATGTTTATGCCTATGCACAGTTGGTTAAGGCTGGTCAGATTCAGGCAGGCGAAGCAGTTAATTTTGCTGTTCCAACTGGAAACTTCGGCAATATCTTAGCAGCCTATTATGCTAAACAAATCGGTCTTCCGGTGGGCAAGTTGATTTGTGCTTCTAATGAAAATAATGTCCTAACAGATTTCTTTAAGACACATGTTTATGACAAAAAGCGCAGCTTTAAGGTAACTTCTAGTCCGTCTATGGATATTTTAGTTTCTTCAAACTTAGAGCGTTTGATTTTCCACCTGTTAGGAAATAGTGCAGAAAAGACAGCGGATTTGATGAAGTCTCTCAATCAGCATGGTCAGTATGAGTTGACTGATTTTGACCCAGCTATTTTAGAACTCTTTGCGGCAGAATATGCCACCGAAGTTGAGACAGCAGCTGAAATCAAACGAGTTTATGAAGCGTCTGATTACATTGAAGATCCGCACACAGCGGTCGCTTCAGCTGTTTATCAAAAATACCGGACAGCTACAGGTGATGAGACCAAAACAGTCATCGCTTCAACCGCTAGCCCTTATAAATTCCCAGTAGTAGCAGTCGAAGCTGTGACTGGGCAGACAGGCCTGAGTGATTTTGAAGCATTGGCTAAGTTACATGAACTTTCCGGTGTGGCAGTTCCGCCAGCGGTGGATGGCTTAGAAAACGCACAAGTCCGCCATAAAACGACTGTCGCTGCTGACCAAATGCAGGCAGCAGTAGAAAGCTATTTAGGACTTTAATAATCTAATAAATTTTTGTAACAAACACTCAGTTGGCTACCAGCTGAGTGTTTTCAGATTGCAACAGGGTGTAAACAAAATATTGCCAGCAAAGTGCAGAAAAGTGTATAATCAAAAGCAGGAGTTTCATGATGTATGACTACTTATAAAAAGATTTTAAATATTGCCCTACCAGCCATGGTCGAAAACTTTTTGCAGATGCTAATGGGAATGGTGGACTCGTATTTGGTAGCGAGTCTCGGTCTCGTGGCTATTTCAGGAGTTTCGGTTGCTGGTAATATCGTTACGATTTACCAAGCCATTTTTATTGCGCTGGGAGCAGCAGTAACCAGTCTCATTTCCAAGAGTTTGGGAGAAGGAGACCGAGACAATCTGGCTTATCACACTAGTGAAGCCATTAAGCTCACCATGCTTGTGAGTATGTTTCTGGGGCTTTTCTCGCTTGTTTTTGGACGCCAGATATTAGCTTGGCTGGGAACGGAGCCTGTCGTCGCCAATGCAGGTGGTCTTTATCTGGCTTTAATCGGGGGGACGATTCTCCTTTTGGGTCTGATGACTACGCTAGGCTCCTTGATTCGAGCAACTAGCAATCCTTGTATGCCTATGTATATCAGCTTTTTAAGCAATCTGCTCAATGTCTTTTTTTCTAGTATTGCGATTTTTATTTTCCACATGGGAATTGTTGGAGTGGCGCTGGGCACCATTTTAGCCCGTCTGGTAGGCGTTTTGATTTTATGGAAAGAATTGTCTCTGCCTTTAGCGCCTTGGAGTTGGAGGCTGGATTGGGACTTGTTGCGTTTATCTCTGCCAGCTGCTGGAGAGCGGCTGATGATGCGGGCTGGAGATGTGGTGATTATTGCCATTATCGTTAAGTTCGGGACAGATGCCGTTGCGGGAAATGCTATTGGAGAGGTTCTGACTCAGTTTAACTATATGCCGGGTTTTGGAGTCGCTACTGCAACGGTTATGTTAGTGGCTCATGCGGTGGGACAGGCAGATTTTCAAACAGTTAGAAAGCTGACGAAGCAGACCTACTGGCTATCTCTTGGACTCATGCTAGCGGTGGCTCTGCTTATTTTTGCACTTGGACAGCCACTAACACATCTTTATACAAAGGATAGCGGCGCTGTAACAGCTAGCTTGTCGGTCATTCTTTTTTCACTTTTGGGTGTGCCTATGACAGCAGGAACAGTCATCTACACGGCTGTTTGGCAAGGATTGGGCAATGCGAAGTTACCTTTTTATGCCACGACGGTTGGTATGTGGCTGATTCGCATTGTGGCGGGCTACTTTCTGGGAGTAACTCTGGGATTGGGCTTGCCCGGAGTTTGGACAGCCACCCTTTTGGACAATACCTTTCGCTGGATTTTTTTACAAATCATCTATCAACGAAAAATGAGGAGTCAAACATGACAAGAGCTTTTATTTGGGATTTGGACGGAACCTTGCTGGACTCTTATGATGCGATTTTGGCGGGGCTTGAGGAAACCTATATGCACTATGGCTTGGATTTTGACAGACCAGCTATCCATGCTTATATCTTGCAACATTCTGTTCAGAAATTACTGGAAAAAGTCGCAACAGAAAAAGGTTTAGATGCTGAAGAGATGAACCGCTTTCGAGGTCAAAGTTTGCAAGAGAAAAATGCTCACATTCAGCTCATGGATGGTGCTAAGGCTATTCTTACTTGGGCGCAGGAAGCAGATATTCAGCAGTTTGTCTATACTCATAAAGGGAAAAATGCTTATCAAATTTTGGCGGATTTAGAGATTTTGGATTATTTCACAGAAATTGTAACTACTGCTAATGGATTTGCAAGGAAGCCCGACCCAGAAGGTGTGAACTATCTCGTAGAGAAATACCAGCTGGATAAGACAAGCACTTACTATATCGGCGACCGGACGTTGGATGTAGATGTTGCCTTTAACAGCGGTATTCAATCAATCAATTTCTGCGATGACCGACCAAACATTAATCACGAAATCAACCATTTACTAGAGATTAAACAGATAATCTGTTAAAGGGGAGCAAAATATTTGCTTTTCTTTTTTTGATAGTCTATAATTGATTTATCAATAATTGACTAGTCAATTAAAGCCAGGAAGGAGAATATATGGTTGCCATTCATCACCTGCTATATCAATTGCATTTAACCGATCAAGCCATCACGCAACTCTTTGAGAAAAAATTAGAAATTAGCTTAACGCGGTACGAGATACTGGATTTTTTATTGGACAATGCTCCATGCAGTCAAGTTGCTGTGCAAGAGGTCTTAAAAATCGATCCTGCGGCTTTAACTCGGCATTTCAAACTTTTAGAAGAGCGCGGTTATGTTCAACGGAGCCGCAATCCCAAAAATCAACGAGAAGTCTTAGTGGATGTAACAGATCATGCAAAAGGGCAGCTTTTGCATGATCCACCGAGTTATCATGTAAATGTTAAAAAGCAAATGGAAAAAGTTCTCTCGAATGATGAGAAAAGGACGCTGAGCACTTTATTAGAAAAACTTGTATCTGGCTTAGATCAGATTACCGTGGAAAAACATTAGAAAGAAAAAATTATGTCACTCATTACTACTATATTAGCTACACTTGTCGCACTGGAACACCTCTATATTTTTTATCTAGAAAGTATCGCTACCCAGTCAGACAGCACCAGCCGAGTCTTTAATATGACAAAGGAAGAATTATCTCGCCCGTCCGTCACTTCCTTGTTTAAAAATCAAGGGATTTACAATGCCTTTTTAGCTCTTTTCCTACTATATAGCTTGTATATTTCACATAATTTAGAAATGGTGACCATTTTTGTTTTGTTTGTTATCGGGGTCGCAGCGTATGGTGCAGCCACAGCTAACAAGAAAATCATCTTGACTCAGGGCGGACCTGCGATTTTAGCTATTCTAAGCATTTTATTGTTTAAATAGCACCAAATATTAACCATTATAAAAATATAAATTAACCACCGTTAATAGTTTGTGCTATAATATATAGTAGAAATAATTCTACAATAGAAAGAATGATAGAAATGTCAGACAAAAAGGTTTCCTTAAGTGAAGTTAACCAAAGCATTGCAACACCTAAAAACGCTGGTTTCTTTCGTACTTTATTAGCTTTTTCAGGGCCGGGAATGTTGGTTGCCGTTGGTTATATGGATCCGGGAAATTGGATTACAAGTGTTGTAGGTGGTGCCACTTATCGTTATTTGCTCTTATCAGCTGTCTTGGTTTCTTCTGTAATGGCTATGCAGTTACAACAAATGGCGGGAAAATTAGGAATTGTCACAAGGATGGATTTGGCACA
The DNA here is from genome assembly GCF_015594645.1 of Streptococcus sp. HF-2466. Classification (NCBI taxonomy): domain Bacteria; kingdom Bacillati; phylum Bacillota; class Bacilli; order Lactobacillales; family Streptococcaceae; genus Streptococcus; species Streptococcus sp. HF-2466. Next base: position 22,360 of record NZ_JADNQU010000011.1, on the reverse strand, counting down.
AGCCATTGCGGCTCATACGTCAAAGCCAATTCGCTATCTCCTTTGGGTTATTACAGAGTTGGCTTTAATGGCAACGGACTTGGCAGAAGTCATCGGTGCAGGGATTGCGCTTCATTTACTATTTGGTTGGTCTTTGTTATTTTCAATTTTGATTACAGTCTTTGATGTTTTCTTGTTGCTTTTTTTGATGAAATTGGGCTTTCGTAAGATTGAAGCAATTGTTGGAACGCTGATTTTAACTATTTTATTGATTTTCTTATATCTGGTAATCCTTGCAAAGCCCAATCTTCATCATATTTTATCAGGATATTTGCCAAACGTGGCAGCTTATCAACATACGGCTAGTAAAAATGGAACGTCCGTTTTGACCTTGGCACTGGGCATTGTAGGGGCAACGGTTATGCCGCACAATTTGTATTTGCACTCTTCTATCGCCCAAACGCGAAAAGTTAACTACAAGGCTAAACAATCTGTACATGAAGCTGTACGGTTTATGACGTGGGACTCGAATATTCAATTGAGTTTGGCTTTTGTGGTTAATTCTTTGCTGTTGATTTTAGGAGCAGCTTTATTCTTTGGTCATGCGGATAAAATTGGTGCTTTTTCTGCAATGTACAACGCCTTAAAAGACCCTCAAATTGCTGGAGCTATTGCTAGCCCGATCCTCTCAACGCTCTTTGCAGTCGCTTTGTTAGCGAGTGGTCAAAACTCAACTATTACAGGAACTTTAACGGGACAAATTGTGATGGAAGGCTTCTTAAACATGAAGCTACCACCGTGGTTTCTCCGCTTGGTAACCCGCTTATTAGCTCTTTTGCCAGTTGTGATTGTTGCTATTTTATACGGAGACAAAGAACAAGTGCTAGACAATCTTTTGGTCTATTCCCAAGTCTTTCTTTCAGTCGCCTTGCCATTTTCAATCTTTCCACTCGTGTATTTCACCTCTAATAAAAAGCTCATGGGCGAATTTGTCAACAGCAAATGGAATACCTACTTAGCTTATGCCGTTTCTATTTTATTAACCATTTTGAATGTAAAACTTGTAGTTGATCTGTTTTAAAAATTTGTCTATCATTTCATTTTTCTCTAGAATAAATGGCTTAAAAGCGCTATAATGAAAGAGGAAAGATTTGCATATATGGAGGTGTTAAAATGGACGAATTGAAAAAAGTTTTGCTGGCAGGTATTGGATTGACATCTATGACCTATGATAAAGCTACCGAATTTGTCAAAGAATTGATTGCCAAAGGTCGCTTGACGGTGGATGAAGGCAAGCAGCTTCAGTCAGAATTAAAGCGCAAAGCAAAAGAACAAACCGCTGAAAGTCAAGTTGAACACATAGATAATGTATATGCAACCAAGCAAGATATTGAACGACTAGAAGATAAACTAGATCAGCTACTCAAAGGATTTTCAAAAACAGAAGAATAATCTTCCTGATAACGCAGTCACAACTTTATAAAGGCTGCGTTTTTTGCTAAACTAAAAGTAGGATTTGAAAGAAAAAATAATGATAACAAGCAGAATGAGGATAACCTTATGGCAAATAAACGCTTACGAGAGATTCTAACAGCCTTTAGTGCAGTCGGCTGGTCCAATCTGAAAGATCGAAAAAAACCGTTGGACGAGAAAAAAGCTCCCAAGCAATTGCGAGAAGTTTTTGAACAACTAGGACCCAGTTTTGTAAAAATCGGTCAAATTTTATCTACCCGTAGTGACTTATTGCCAGAAATCTATATCAAGGAATTGAGCAAGCTGCAAGATGACGTCAATCCTTTGGACAAAGAAACGGTTATGGCTGCGATTGAAGATGAGTTAAAGCGTCCGATTGAGCAACTCTTTTCAGATGTTTCACAAGAGCATTTGGCGAGCGCTTCCGTGGCACAAACTCATCGTGCTGTTTTGTTAAATGGTGATGAAGTAGTACTGAAAATTCAGCGTCCGCACATTCAAGAGCAAATTACAGAAGACCTTGCTCTTCTGGTTCGTTTAGCCCGTCATTTTCCCAAACATTTGCTGCCCATGGTGGATTTACCAAAGATTTTGCAACAGTTGCAGACAACATTGCTGAACGAAATTGACTTTCGCAACGAAGCTAAGTACATGGATGAGTTCGCCCAATATAATCAAGATATTCCTTGTGTGGGAGTTCCTAAGGTTTATCCAGAGTTTACTACTCCGCACTTGATTGTCGAGGAATACATTCCTGGTGTCCGTATCAATCAATATGCTTTTTTACAAGAAGCCGGCTACGATTTGGCAGATATTGGTCAGAAACTCATGCTGAGCTTTATCAAGCAAGTCTTTAAAGACGGATTCTTTCATGGTGATCCACATCCGGGCAATCTTTTGATCTATGAAGGAAAGATTTATTTTATTGATTTTGGGATTATGGGGGAATTGGAAACGGGTTTTCGTGTGTCTCTAAACGACATGTTGTCTAGTTTTACGACACAGGATATTGACTCGATGACACAAGCCATTCTGACCATTACGACTGCTAGTGAACCAATCAATAAATTGCAATTAGAGCAAGACGTTGAACGCATGCTAACCAAATACGGCAATTTAGAGTTAGGCTCCTTGTCTATTACAAATATGTTTGAGGACGTAGTAGCGATTTGTAGGCGTCATCATTTGCAAGTACCGTCCCAGATGACGATCTTAGAAAAAGCAGCCTTGCAAATTGAGGGACTTTTTCGCGAGTTAGCTCCTAACATCAATCTGATGACTTTAGCCAAGCAATATTTCCTCGAAAATATGAAATCAGACATCTTGCACCAGACTTTGAGTTACGATTCTTTCTTAATCGAACTACTTTACTTGCTACGGCATGGAAAAAGTATTCCGCGACGACTACACCAACTTGTGGAGCAAGTGGTGAACGGTCGCTTGGTTGTCAACCATGACTTAATTGACTACAATCAACGATTTCGGCGTATTGAATCCTTAGCCAATCGTCTTGTACTAAGCCTTGTCTTCCTAGCTTTATTACTGACAGGAGGGATTTTAACCCTTAATCCAGACATACTGTTTTTAGCAAAATTTCTGTTAACATTAGCAGGATTGGTATTAGTGTGGTTATTCTATCTTATCATCTGCTCCACAAAAAAATAACATAAAAAGTGAGCGTGACAACTTACTTCTTCATCCGTTTTTCAAGCTCAGAAGAGCTATGGGAGATGAGACTATGAACTAAGAATTTTCAAGATTAGTTCGGTTTCACTCCCTTTCTTTATCTTCCAAACTGTTTGTAACGATCAGTTTGTCATTAGAGGAAGTTTGCTTGAAACAAACATAGTCTGTGAGAGGGAAATGAATCAACTTTAAAAAGGTTTCTGCAAATTGTTCAGGAGGGGTAGGTTCAGGTTGGGTAATCCAAATTTCGATAAAGATCAAAATTCCTCTAACAAGAACTTGAGCAGCCTTTTCTTTTGGAATGTTTAATGTTTGATAGTCAATCGTAATATGTTGTTCAATCCATTGTCCATAGGTATTTCGTAAAAATTCCCTCCAATATGGATCTGCTGCTGTTGTAAAAAGACAGCTGATTTGTTTTCGGTGGGTGTATAAGATAGGAATCACTACCTCTGCAAAAAAGACAAAAGGATCAGGATAAACTTTCTTATCATAAGTTTGAAAAATCATTCGAAATTCAGCATCAAGTTCTTTATGAATATAGTCTAGAATTTCATGATTTCCATTGAAATGACGTTTATAAATGGCTTGTCTTGAAATTCCAGCTTTTTTGGCAATTTCTGCTAAAGAAAAATGCATTTTATTTGGATGTTCCATAGCAAGCTCAAAAAAAGCCTCTAGAATTTTTTCTCTCGTATTAAGTACCATCTTGCTCCTTCCTTATAAATATTCTAATTTAAAAAATATATGTAGTCTAGCAAAACCATTGAAAAAAGTTTACATTTTGTAAACCGCCTGCGAGATATCCTGTTGTATATCAATGGGGTGTTTAAAACTTTACAGTTTGTCAAGAAATAGAACTAAAATATAGAGCATTTTGATTGAAAGGACTATAAGGTAGTTGATATACTGGTATTAGTGGAGTTTTGTACTTTTGTACAAAGTCCTGAAAAACCATAGAAAGGAAATCGTCATGATTAAAAAAGCGATGAATCTTGTTGGGGTTGCATTATTGCTGGCTTCAACAATCTTATCACCAGCTAGTGCTGTTGCTCAGACATTGTCGAATCAATCTTCTACAGTGACAACTCAGTCATCCCCGAAAACAGGAACGACTGAACAGCCAACGTCTCCCACTGAGTCAACGCAAAAGACAGCAGATACTAGTTCTAGTCAGGGGCAGCAGCCTGCTACTGAGAATAAAGCGGAAGCTAATTCAAATGAGCAGGAAAATAAGCCAAGCACCTCAAAAGAAGAAAGCTCTGATGCTAGCCAAGTAAAAGAAGATACATCTTCACAAAAAGCTAGTAAGGTAGAGGAAAAGAGTGAGACTCAGCCAGGAGCTCCACCTGCTGCTAAAGATACTAAAGATACCCAAGCAGCTCCTAAAACTAAAAGGGCAGCAAAAGAAATAGATGCGATTACGCAATTTAGTATTACTGATACTAATGGAAAACCTTTAGACAAACCGTTGCAACAATGGGAACAATTTAAAATTGATGGTCAGTTTAAGTTGCCAAATAACGATGTGCATGAAGGGGATTATACAACATTCAAAATCTCAGAAAATTTAGTCTTAGTACCAATTCCTGATTTTGATATAAAAGACCCAAATGGTCAAGTAGTAGCACGTGCAAATGTAGATACGACAAATCGAACACTGAAATTGATTTATACTAAATATGTAGAAAATAAATCAGATATTACGGGTAGCTTTTATTTTTATACTTACGTCAATCATCATATTGTGAAAGAAAAGAAAAAAGTTCCAATCGAAATCACGGTTAACCGTAATGTGGTTAAAGTAGGAGAACCAGAATTTGGAGGTTTAACTCCGCCAACCCAAAAAGATTTAGCAAAAGTAGGCAATTTTAAACCAGACAATACCATCACTTATGATATCACTGTAAATCAGTCAGGAAAAGAAGTTCTGGATGCAAAAGTAACTGATATTTTAAAAACACCAAATGTTTCTTATGATAAAAATAGTTTTGAAATTTACAAAGGGAAATGGGTCATTGAAGATAATCGTTGGGTTTTAAAAGATAAAGAAAATGTTACAAGTCAATTTAAAGTAGAATTTCCCTCTGAGTCAGAATTTTTTATTAAGTTAGGGAAGATAAATAAAGGTGAGGGCTACCATATTAAATATAAAGCTAAGCCAAATTATAAATTACAAAGTGGTGAAGTCGTTGAAAATATTGCATCTCTTTGGTCCAGTGAAACAAAAATTATAGACTCTATCGCCAAAACGACCTATCTAGAAGCGGGCGGAAGTGCAGAAGGCTATGTTTATTCTATAACCTTGCATAAAAAAGATGAGACCTCTGGATCATCTTTGGCAGGAGCAGTCTTTAGAGTAACACGTGATCGGAATGGTGCTGTTGTAGGAAACTTCACTACGGATAGTACAGGAAAAGTCACGATTCCTAATTTGCTGAAAGACAATTATACTATTAAAGAAATCAAAGCGCCGGATGGTTATCAGTTAACAGGCAAAGAAATTAAGGTTAAACCAGAAAATTTCAATAGTAGTAAGTCTTACAGTTTAGATATTTCAAATAAACGGCAAAAAGTATCTGCGACTTTACAGGTAAATAAGAAGCTCGTTGGTCGCAAACTGAAAGCGCAAGAGTTTGAGTTTGATTTAGTTGATAATACTGAGGTTAGTCCAACTGTCGGTAAAATCTTGCAAACTGTTAAAAATAACGCCAATGGTGAGGTCAATTTCAAATCATTGGAATATACTAAAGCAGGAACTTATGAATATTTTATCCGAGAGAACAAAGGTTCTGCACCAGGAGTTACCTATGACCAAAAATTTATCACGGTAACAGTAGAAGTCAAGGAGAAATCCGGTAAACTTGAAGTTAGCAAAGTGACTTATATGACAGATGGAGAAGAAATTAAAAAACCAACTTTCAATAATCGCTATACTCCAGTTAAAACATCTGCTAAGTTAGAGGTGAAAAAAGTTTTAACAGGTCGTCCTCTTCAAGAAGGTGAATTTGAATTTGAACTCAAAGATCTACAACAAAATAAAAAGATTTTAGAAACTGTAAAAAATACGGCTGATGGTAAGGTTCAATTCAAAGAGCTTAAATATACTAAAGCAGGAACCTATCATTATACCATTAGTGAAAAGGCTGGTGATGTTCCAGGAGTTGAATATGAACCGAATCTTATCTCGGCAACTGTAACTGTCGAAGATAAGGGAGGAAAACTTGAAGTTACAAAGGTCACTTATTCGAAAGCTGGTGAGGAGACTAAACATCCAACTTTTGAGAATCGCTATACTCCAGGAAAAACTTTTGCTAGATTAGAAGTGAATAAAGTCCTGACAGGTCGTCAGCTACAAAAAGACGAATTTGAGTTTGAGTTGACTGGCAAGGAAGATCATATTCACCAAACGAAGAAAAATACCGCCACTGGTAAAATCCAATTTGATACAATTGAATATGACAAGGCGGGTGAATACCATTATACTATTAAAGAAAAAAACAACGGTCTAGGTGGCATTACTTATGATCCGAAAGAAGTAAAAGCTACTGTCAAAATTACAGATGACGGCAAAGGAAAACTACATTCTGAAATTGTCTATGAAAAAAACGACACTACCTTCAACAACACCTACACCACTCAAGCTACTTCTGCAACCTTTGATGTAACCAAGGAGTTAACGGGTCGCAAACTGAAAGCGCAAGAGTTTGAGTTTGAGTTGAAGGAAGATGGTAAGCCAGATGTTCTTCAAACGGCTAAAAATGATGCCAAAGGAAAAGTTCAGTTCCAAGCTATTAACTACGACAAGGCAGGTGAGTACCACTACACCATTACAGAAAAAAATAATGGTCTGACAGGAGTTACTTATGACTCGAGCGAAGTCAAAGTCACAGTTAAAGTAACGGATGATGGTAAAGGGAAACTAAGTACTACCGTGACTTATGACGGTGGTAAAAAGACCTTTAAGAATACGTTCACACCAAAAGAAATCACAGTACCACTACAAGTGACAAAAACTTTAACTGGTCGCAATCTACAAGATGACGAGTTTGAGTTTGAGCTGTATGATGGAAAAGATAATAGTTTACTTCAAACAGCTAAAAATAAAGCGGATGGTACGATTCCTTTCACAGCTCTTAAGTTCACCAAGACTGGTCTTTACAACTACCTTATCAAAGAGAAAGCTGGTAAGGTTCTAGGTGTTGACTACGATAAACAACCAATTAAGGTTACCATTCGTGTTCAACAGGAAGAGGATGGACAATTGATTTACAATATCGTCTACCTCGGTTTTGACGAGAGCGGTAAGAATAAAATTTCTAAACAAAGCTTTACAAATAAATATACTGCCAAAGGTACCGATGCTACTTTCTCTGTCACGAAGAAATTAACCGGACGTGCTTTGAAGGATGGCGAGTTTAGCTTTGAACTGAAAGAAGACGGCAAGGCAGACGTTCTTCAAACCAAGAAGAATGATAAAGCTGGTAAGGTTCAATTTGATGCAATCAAGTATCAAACTGTTGGTACCCACAAGTACACCATTACAGAGAAAAACACAGGATTGGGTGGTGTGACTTACGACACCAAGACCATCAAGGTAACAGTTGAAGTCACTGATAATGGTAAAGGTCAGCTTGTTTCAAAAGTAACCTATGAAAACAATGACCAAACTTTCAACAATACATACTCTAGTCAAAAGGTTAGTGCACAACTAAGCGTGACCAAAGAACTGACAGGTCGTGCATTAAACGACCAAGAGTTTGAATTTGAATTAGTCGGATCTGATGACAACATTCGTCAAACGAAGAAAAATGCAGCAGACGGTCGTGTTACTTTTGATGCGATTGACTATACAAAAGTTGGCACTTATCATTACACCATCAAAGAGAAAGACAATGGCTTAGGTGGTGTGACCTATGATAAGAAAGAAATCAAAGCGACTGTCAAAGTTACTGATGATGGCAATGGTCAGTTAGTTGCCCAAGTATCTTATGATACAGCTAATCCAATCTTCCGCAATACTTACCTTGCTAAGGAAACAACTGCGACATTAGAAGCGAACAAAGTGCTAACTGGTCGCGACCTAGAAGCGAATGAATTTGCCTTTGACTTGATTGATCCAAACGGTAAAGTGGTGGAAACCGTTAAGAACGCTAAAGATGGTAAGATTTCATTCAAAGAGTTGACATTCAAAACAGCTGGAACTTATACTTATACCATTAAAGAACAAGCTGGTGCTTTAGGTGGTGTGAAATATGACACCAAAGTAATCAAAGCAACAGTCACTGTCACGGATGATGGTAAAGGTCAACTACATGCAACAGTTGCTTATGAAAACAACCAAAACACCTTCACGAATACTTATTCAGCAGATAAAGCAACTGCGACTCTTTCTGCTAAGAAGCTATTAGAAGGTCGTAACCTCAAAGAAGGGGAATTTGAATTTGAACTGACTGGTACAGACGATCAAGTTCGCCAAACGAAGACAAATGCACAAGATGGTAGCGTCACTTTCGATACCATTGAGTATACTAAGGCGGGTACTTATCACTACACCATCACCGAAAAAGATACGAAACTCGGTGGCGTGAAATATGACACCAAAGTGATCAAAGCGACAGTCACTGTTACAGACGATGGTCAAGGCCGCTTAGTAACAAAAGTTGCTTATGAAAAAGATGATCAGACCTTCAAGAACACTTATTCCGCTGCAAAAACAAACGCACAACTCTCTGTTAAGAAAGCCTTGACAGGTCGTGCTTTGAAAGATGGCGAGTTTGAGTTTGAATTGAAAGGCCAAGATGATAAAGTTACTCAAAGCAAGAAGAATGCTCAAGACGGTAGTGTCACTTTCGACACCATTGAGTACACGAAAGCCGGTACTTATCATTACACCATCACCGAAAAGAACACCAGACTAGGCGGTGTAACGTATGATAAGAAAGTGATTAAAGCAACCGTAACCGTAACAGATAATGGTCAAGGTCAATTGGTAGCACAGGTTGCCTATGAACAGAATGACCAAACCTTTACGAACCAATATCAAGCTGCTTCAACGACTGCTCAGCTTTCAGCTAATAAACAATTAACTGGTCGTGACCTTAAAGCCGGTGAATTCAGTTTTGAACTGAAAAATGACAAGGACGAAGTGCTTGAAACGGCAACAAATGATAAGGACGGTAAGATTACCTTTAAGACGCTAACTTATACAGCAGTCGGTACATATCAATACACGATTATCGAAAAAGATACGAAGCTCGGCGGTGTGAAATATGACACCAAAGTGATCAAAGCGACAGTCACTGTTACAGACGATGGTCAAGGCCGCTTAGTAACAAAAGTTGCTTATGAAAAAGATGATCAGACCTTCAAGAACACTTATTCCGTTGCAAAAACAAACGCACAACTCTCTGTTAAGAAAGCCTTGACAGGTCGTGCTTTGAAAGATGGCGAGTTTGAGTTTGAATTGAAAGGCCAAGATGATAAAGTTACTCAAAGCAAGAAGAATGCTCAAGACGGTAGTGTCACTTTCGACACCATTGAGTACACGAAAGCTGGTACTTATCATTACACCATCACTGAAAAAGATACAAAACTTCAAGGAATCACTTATGATAAGAAAGTGATTAAGGTGACAGTCACTGTCACAGATGATGGCAATGGTCAGTTGCACGCTAAAGTAAGTTACGACAAGAACATCAAGACATTTGAAAATCGCTATACTCCACCGAAGAAGGGCTTACCTAAGACAGGTACTGTCATTCATATGTTAGCTATTTTCATTGGACTCATTGTTTTGGCTGGTGCAGTTTATCTCATCAAGAAGAAATCTTGATAAAATCAAGACTTCAGAAAAATAATAAGTTTAAATTGGGAATCTAGAGAGCATTCTCCTCCGAAATGGGGGCTCTTTAGATCCCCTTTTTGATGCCTAAAGCATAGAATGTGAAAAGAAAAAGGAAGAGCTGTTTCCTAGAGAAAATGGACTTAGAAAAGTTATACAAAAATTTAGAGAATACTTAATCCTTTTCGTGGAAACTATGCTGAAATTTTCACTTGACTCTTTTTTTCTTTATGATATACTTAACTAGTAAAGAATTAACTGGTTAATCAGAAAAGGAGCAACATGAGTCAATTAGCACATGAAATGGATCATTTCTTAAATGAAATCATTTTAAAAGCCGAGAATCAGCATGAGATTTTGATTGGTTCTTGTACAAGTGGAATGCCTTTGACAAATACTCAAGAGCACATCTTGATGTTGCTGTCTGAGGAGTCGTTGACAAACTCAGAGTTGGCGAAGCGCTTAAATGTCAGTCAAGCAGCTGTAACAAAGGCTATCAAATCGCTCATCAAACAAGAAATGCTGGAACCTTTCAAGAATCAGAAAGATGCGCGTGTTATTTTTTATCGGTTGACAGAATTAGCGAAGCCAGTTGCCGCGGAGCATCATCATCATCATCAGCATACATTGGAAATTTACGAAAAAATCGCCAATCAATACACTCCTAATGAGCAAGCTACCATTCAAAAATTCTTGGAAACCTTAGTAGGAGAAATCGGAAAATGAGATATATCACAGTTGAAGATTTGTCCTTTTATTATGATAAGGAGCCTGTGTTGGAGCATATTAACTATTATGTGGATAGTGGTGAGTTTGTGACTTTGACAGGTGAAAATGGAGCAGCAAAAACGACCTTGATCAAGGCTAGTCTTGGGATTTTGCAGCCTCGATTTGGTAAGGTGACGATTTCTAAGACGAATACAGCTGGCAAGAAGTTGCGGATTGCTTATCTGCCGCAGCAAATCGCTAGTTTTAATGCGGGTTTTCCAAGCACCGTCTATGAATTTGTTAAATCAGGTCGGTATCCGCGTAAAGGCTGGTTTCGTCGTTTGAATGCGCATGATGAAGAACATATCAAGGTCAGTCTGGACGCCGTTGGCATGTGGGAACATCGAGACAAGCGGATTGGCTCGCTTTCGGGTGGGCAAAAGCAACGGGCAGTGATTGCACGCATGTTTGCTTCGGATCCGGATGTTTTTGTCTTGGATGAGCCGACAACGGGGATGGATGCTGGTAGCAAGGATGAATTTTATGATTTGATGCACCACAGTGCGCATCGGCATGGCAAGGCTGTTCTGATGATTACACATGATCCAGAGGAAGTCCGAAAATATGCGGACCGCAATATTCATTTGGTGCGAAATCAAGATTCGCCATGGCGCTGCTTCAATGTTCACGAAAGTGACAAGGAGGAGGTGAGCCATGTTTAATTTATTAGCTTACGATTTTATGCAGCGGGCTTTTCTAGCAGTGATTGCTATGAGTCTGTTTTCGCCGGTTTTAGGAACTTTCTTGATTTTACGTCGTCAGAGTTTGATGAGTGATACGCTCAGCCACGTGTCGCTTTCGGGGGTTGCTTTTGGCTTGGTTTTGGGCATTTCACCTACGATTTCAACCGTCATTATTGTGATGATTGCGGCAGTTTTCTTAGAATACCTGCGGACAATTTACAAGGATTTTATGGAAATCGGAACAGCAATTTTGATGTCGACAGGACTTGCCATTGCTTTGATTGTGATGAGCAGGGGCAAAAGCTCTAGTTCCATGAGCTTAGACCAATATTTGTTTGGTTCTATTGTCACGATTAGTACGGAGCAGGTGATTTCACTCTTTATCATTGCGGCAATCGTGCTGGCATTAACCTTCCTCTTCATTCGACCAATGTATATTTTGACCTTTGATGAGGATACAGCTTTTGTGGACGGTCTGCCTGTGCGCACCATGTCCATTCTGTTTAACATTGTGACAGGTGTTGCCATTGCCCTCATGATTCCAGCGGCAGGTGCCTTGCTGGTATCAACCATTATGGTTTTGCCGGCAAGTATTGCTTTACGGCTTGGAAAAAATTTCAAATCTGTTATTCTATTAGCTAATTTTATCGGATTTGTAGGTATGATTGCTGGATTGTATATTTCTTACTATGTTGAAACGCCAGCCAGTGCAAGTATTACGATTATTTTTGTCGGTGTATTTTTACTAGTGAATCTATTAAAAAAATTTATCAAATAGGAGTGAAAAATGAAGAAAATTGGTCTATTAGTAGCAAGCTTACTAAGTCTCTTTTTAGTGGCTTGTTCCAATCAAAAAAGTGCAAATGGGAAATTAAATGTTGTCACAACATTTTACCCAGTTTATGAATTTACCAAGCAAGTAGCAGGCGATACTGCCAATGTCAAACTCTTGATTGGTGCAGGAACAGAACCGCACGAATACGAGCCTTCTGCCAAAGCAGTTGCAACGATTCAAGATGCAGATACTTTCGTTTATGAAAATGAAAACATGGAAACTTGGGTGCCAAAATTGCTTAAAACCTTGAAAAAAGGTAAAGTGAATGTGGTGAAGGCGACTGGGAAGATGTTGCTACTGCCTGGTACAGAAGAGGAAGAAGACCATGATCATGGGAGCGAAGGACACCATCATGAATACGATCCCCATGTATGGTTGTCACCAAAACGTGCCATTAAAATGGTGGAGAATATTCGCGACAGCTTAAGTAAACGCTACCCAGATAAGAAAGTCACTTTCCAAAAGAATGCAGCAGCTTACATTAAAAAATTAGAAGCTCTGGATAAGGAATACACAGCGGGATTGGCAAATGCCAAACAAAAGAGTTTTGTGACACAGCACGCAGCCTTTCGTTATTTAGCGTTAGACTACGGTTTGAAGCAAGTGCCTATTTCAGGACTTTCACCAGATAGTGAGCCTTCAGCGGCACGTTTGGCTGAATTGACAAAATATATTAAGAAAAACAATATCAAGTACATTTACTTTGAAGAAAATGCTTCTCAAGCTTTGGCTTCTACATTGGCAAAAGAAACGGGTGTGAAGTTAGATGTGCTTAATCCGCTTGAAAGTTTAACTGAAAAGCAAACAAAAGATGGAGCAGACTACATTTCCATCATGCAATCAAACTTGAAAGCTTTGAAAAAGACGACAGATCAAGCTGGTACTGAAATTTCTGCTGAAAAAGAAAAAAATACAAAGACTGTACAAAATGGCTACTTTGAAGATAGTGCTGTCAAAGACCGTACGTTGTCTGACTATGCAGGTCAATGGCAATCCGTTTATCCATATTTGCAAGATGGAACTTTAAACCAAGTCTTTGATTACAAAGCAAAATTAAGCGGTAAGATGACAGCTGCTGAGTACAAAGCGTATTATGAAAAAGGCTACAAGACAGATGTGTCTCATATCAATATCACAGATAAGACTATGGAATTTGTAGTCAACGGACAAAAGAAGAAATATACTTATAAATATGTTGGTAAGCATACATTGACGTACTCTAAAGGAAACCGAGGCGTGCGTTTCATGTTTGAAGCGACAGACCCAGATGCAGGTAAGTATAAATACGTTCAATTTAGCGACCATAATATTGCACCAACGAAAGCAGCACACTTCCACATTTTCTACGGTGGTGAAAGCCAAGAAGCCCTCTTTAACGAATTAGAAAATTGGCCAACTTACTATCCAACTAAATTAAGCGGACAAGAAATTGCTCAAGAAATGCTGGCGCATTGATAAAGACACAATTTCTATACAGAAAGAGAAAAATCGAGTTGAGCAATCTTCTCGATTTTTTTGCTTGACAAACTCTGATTACAGATGTAAACTATAAAAGAATTGATAATTACAATTGTAATCAGAAAAGAGATGAAACAAAATGGAACAACAAAATATTAGTCAGGCAGAATGGCAGGTTATGCGTGTTTTGTGGGCGTATCCTCATAGCAGAAGTACTGAGGTGGTGGAGCGTTTAGAAGCTGATTTTGATTGGAAACCGGCTACTGTTAAAACCTTGCTGAATCGCCTGAAAACCAAAGAGTTTATTTCAATGGAAAAGATTGAGGGGAAATTTTACTATGATGCTCTGATTTTAGAAGATGAGCATTTGGAAAATAGTTGGCGTACCTTGCTTGACAATATGTGCAACACCAAGCATGGCGATTTAGTAGTTTCAATACTAGAAAGCAATCAATTCAGTCAAACAGATTTGTCTCGAATCCTAGATGTTGTAAAAGAAAAGCAGGTACAAGCTCCTAAAAGAGTTCAATGTAATTGTCCACCAGGTCAATGTACTTGTGGCGCGCATTGTCAAGATGACACGAATCAATCGAAAATGGCGGAGTAAGAAATGGAAAAAGATAAAAAAGAGTATAAATTATCCGGCATGACCTGTGCAGCTTGCGCGATGACCATTGAAATGGTCGTCAACGATTTGTCAACAGTAGAAGAAGCCACGGTGAACTTGGCGACGGAAAAATTGACAGTTCTTCCCAAAGAAGGATTTGCAAGCGAGCAAGTCCTAGAGGCTGTGAAAGAAGCGGGTTACCAAGCGGTAGAAAAAGGGGAACAAAAGCAGTCTGATTATGCGAAACAGGTCACGGAAAAGCAAGAAAATGTGCGCCAAATGGCGCGTCAGATTTGGTTTGCGGCAGGAGCGACCGTGCCACTCCTCTATATTTCAATGGGGAGTATGATTGGCTTGCCGTTACCCTCCTTTTTAGATCACATGACGCATCCCATTGCCTTTGTATTGGCGCAATTTTTCCTTACTTTACCAGCGATTTGGGTTGGTCGCGGTTTTTATGTACGTGGTTTTCGGAATTTGGCAAAACGGCATCCGAACATGGATAGTTTGATTGCTGTAGGAACGAGTGCAGCCTTTCTGTATAGTTTGTACTCGGTCGTTCAAGTTTTACTGGGGCATCATACTTTTGTACACCAGTTGTATTTTGAATCAGTTGGTGTGATTATCACTCTTGTTTTACTGGGGAAATATCTGGAAGACAATGCCAAAGGACGAACCTCACAAGCGATTCAAAGTTTGATGAGTTTGGTACCCGACCAAGCGATCGTTATTCGCTATGGCGAAGTCGTAACAATTGATACAGAAGACATCAAGGTTGGAGATATTGTGCGGATTAAACCGGGAGAACGTATGCCAGTAGATGGTGTGGTTATCTCTGGACAAACCTATGTAGATGAGTCTATGATGACAGGTGAAAGTGTTCCTGTTGAAAAAAACGTCGGAGATGTGATTACCAGTGCAACTATGAATCAAACGGGTTCTATTGACTATGAAGCAACCAAAGTCGGTTCGGACACAACTTTAGCTCAGATTGTTCATTTGGTAGAGGAAGCGCAAGGCTCGAAAGCGCCTATTGCGGCTATGGCAGATAAGATCTCGCTCTATTTTGTACCAATTGTCTTGAGTTTGGCAGTTTTAGCAGCTCTGTTGTGGTATTTTCTGGCGGGAGAAAGTTTGCAATTCTCGCTTTCTATCTTTATTGCGGTGTTGGTCATTGCTTGTCCCTGCGCGCTTGGGCTAGCTACTCCGACGGCTATTATGGTCGGCACGGGGAAGGGCGCTGAAAATGGTGTCTTGATTAAGTCTGGGGAGGCTCTTGAAGCGGCTCATTTGGTAGATGTTGTCGTTCTGGATAAGACAGGTACGATTACCGAAGGGAAGCCAAGTTTGACGGATGTGTTGACTTTTGGTGATGTCACACGGGAAGAATTGCTGCATTTGCTTGCAAGTAGTGAGCAACATTCAGAACATCCATTGGCGGTGGCAATTTTGGAAGCTGCTCAAGCGGAAGCTATACCATTAGCATCGGTAACAGATTTTCAAGCGATTTCAGGTAAAGGGATTATAGCTCAAGTAAAAGCTCAAGAAATTCTAATTGGGAATGAAAACTTAATGAGACAATACCAAGTCGAGCTCGGAGAATATATCTCTGACTTGATTTCCTTATCGCATCAAGGAAAGACGACTATGTTTGTCGCTTTGGATAGACAACTGGTGGGGATGATAGCAGTCGCTGACCAAATCAAAAAAAATAGCCGGAAAGCTATTGCTGAATTGCAAAAAATGGGCTTAGAAGTGGTGATGCTGACAGGGGACCGTGAGGAAACAGCTCAAGCCATTGCAAGAGAAGCTGGTGTCAATCAAGTCATTGCAGGAGTATTTCCAGACGGCAAAGCAGATATCGTCAAGAATTTGCAAGCGCAAGGGAAAAAGGTTGCCATGGTGGGTGACGGGATCAATGATGCACCTGCTCTGGTGCAAGCTGAAGTCGGGATTGCGATTGGTTCTGGAACGGATGTGGCTATTGACTCAGCCGATATTGTTTTGATGCACAGCGACCTTTTAGATGTGGTGACAGCCATTCGCCTCAGTCAAGCTACGATTAAAAATATCAAAAAAAATCTGTTCTGGGCCTTTGCCTACAATACTCTAGGAATACCAGTTGCAATGGGGCTTCTGTATGTATTTGGCGGTCCGCTGCTTAATCCTATGTTAGCCGGCCTTGCCATGAGCTTTAGCTCTGTTTCTGTCGTCACCAATGCGCTGCGTTTACGGCGCTTTAAAATAAAATCATAAAAGGAGTTCATCATGAAACAAATTGTTACTTTAGAAAATATATCTTGTCAAAATTGCGTGAAGCATGTCACCGAGCACTTCCTAAAATTGGAAGGTGTATCGGATGTTCAAATTGATTTAGACACAAAGGCTGCTACTGTAACCACGGATCACATTTACAGCGCAGAAGACTACCAAGCAGCACTTGCTAAAACAATTTATAAAGTTGTTACTGTTGCATAGAAAAAAGAGGCTGGGCAAAAAGAGTCTCAGTTTCTATTAGAATTAGTAATAAACGAATAACGCAGCTTCAACAATTTAGTAAATTGTTGAAGTCGGGAAATCAGCCTTGCACAGCAATCTACTCTGATTGCTCAAAACACTGCTTTGAGGTAGCAGATAAAACTTGCGAAGCAAGTATCAAAGCTGTTCGCTTTTCAAGCTCGGAAGAGCACTTTTGACGAAAACTTTTTTTCTTTATCTGTCACCTCAATAGTCTCCCAGACTGTTGAGCATCCTTGCGGGGGTGGGATTACGAACTAAAAATCGAAAATTTTTAGTTCTGTTCCACTCCCATTATTTTTTAATCCAATCCTTTTTCAAAACTTTGAGAGCTGGCTTCAACACTAATTTTTTCAAGTGTGAAAGGGTGTGTGAAAGTTAAACGATGAGCATGAAGCATGAGGCGCTCTGACTTTTGAGGATTGTACAATGGATCGCCAACGATAGGATGCCTATGATGAGCAAGGTGTACACGGATTTGATGAGTTCGCCCAGTTTTAAGTTGACACTTGATAAGGGTGTTGTTTCCAATTTCTTTGAGCTTAGTGACCTGCGTTTCAGCGTATTGACCGTTTTTGTTATCCACTAGCCGTTTTCGCCGATCGTGACGGTCACGCCCGATTTTATCTGTATAGATTTGACGTTTTTTGGGGAATACTCCTTGTACCAAAGCCCAATATTCACGCGAAATTTCCTTGTTTTCTAGCAATCGATTTAAGATTGGCAAGATAAAAGGATTTTTCGCAAAAAGAACAGCTCCGCTTGTTTCCTTGTCTAAGCGATGAACGACATAGCAAGTATTTCCAACATAAGCAGAGACATGATTTAAAAGCGCCAGCTCTGTCGGTTCATTGGCATGTGTTTTCATACCTTCAGGTTTATTGACAATGATGATGTGTTCATCTTGATATAATTCCTCCACAAGATCAGCTTTTCCTACTAAAATGAACTTTTTCGGATAATCTTCTTCGTCAAAAATCAATGTAATTTTATCATGTGGGTGGATAATGCTCTGCCAGTTAATCGGTTTTTGATTGACGAAGACGTGTTTTTTAATGCGTAGAAAATGGCGAATCTTTCGTGGAATCAAAAAATGTTCTTCCAGCAGCTCTTTGACTGTCATCTCTGGCAAACCTTGTGGAATCGTAATCGTAAATTGCATATAGTTATTGTAACAAAATAGTCGATGATTGAAAATAACCAGCTCGAGATTAAACAATTTCTTAAAGTTTTCTAAACTAAACGTTTGATAAGAAGTCCTTTCTTGTCTGGATATGGAGAAGGTGATAGAATAAGGATATGAAAAAATTAAGTGAGTTATTTGAAATAGTAGTGAATCATTTTAAAAAGGAAAGTCCTGAGCGCAAGCATCAAGAAGTGACAGAGGTTGAAGAATCTGAGCCACATTTGAGCCGGTCTGGAAAAAGTCGGAAAAAGCCGATTTCTCAACACCCTTTTCGTCGATTTTGGCGTCGCTATCACCTGACGAAGATTGTTTTGATTCTGGGACTTGGTTTTGGTTTGGTGACAGGGGGCTATCTCTTTTATGTTGCCAAATCCACTAATGTGAATGATTTGCAGAATGCTTTGAAAGCAACGACATCTATTTATGATAAGGACGGCAAAAAAGCTGGAAGTTTGTCAGGGCAAAAGGGAACTTACGTAGAATTGTCCCAGATTAGCCCGAACTTACAACATGCCGTCATTGCGACAGAAGACCGTTCTTTTTATAAAAATAGTGGGATTAACTACGGTCGTTTTATCATGGCGATTTTGACTGCGGGACGTTCTGGCGGTGGATCCACTATTACGCAGCAATTAGCCAAAAATGCTTACCTATCTCAGGATCAGACTATTGAGCGGAAAGCAAAGGAATTTTTCCTTGCCTTGGAATTAACCAAGAAATATAGTAAGAATCAGATTCTCACCATGTACCTCAACAATTCTTACTTTGGAAATGGTGTATGGGGCGTAGAAGATGCCTCTAAAAAGTATTTCGGAGTATCTGCTAGCCAACTGACACTAGATCAAGCAGCTACCTTAGCAGGAATGCTCAAAGGACCGGAACTATATAATCCGCTTGCTTCTATAAAAAACGCAACGAATCGACGCAATACCGTTTTACAAAATATGGTAGCAGCAGGTTATATCAATCAAAATACTGCAAACCAAGCAGCAGCAAACGGTTTAGGTAGTCAATTGGTAGATGCTTATACAGGAAAATCGGCAGATTATCGTTATCCGTCTTACTTTGATGCGGTTATCAATGAAGCAGTTCGAGATTATGGCTTAACAGAAGCTGATATTGTCAATAACGGCTACCGTATTTACACAGAGCTAGACCAAAATTACCAAGCTAGCATGCAAGTCATCTATGATCGCGAAGATTTATTCCCGCAAGCAGCAGACGGCACCAGAGCCCAATCGGGTAGCGTAGCGCTTGATCCTAAAACGGGAGGTGTTCGCGCACTTGTTGGGCAAATCAATAGTACCAGTGCCAATTTCAGAAGTTTTAACTATGCCACACAATCTTCAAGAAGCCCTGGCTCGACTATTAAGCCCTTAGCAGTTTACAGCCCGGCAGTTGATGCAGGCTGGTCCATCAATAAAGAGTTAGACAATAGCACAACAACGTATGGAACTTACACCGTGAACAACTATGGTGGGATTCAATCCAGTTCGACTGTGCCAATGTATCAGGCTTTAGCGCAATCCTTAAATATTCCAGCGGTTGCTGCTGCTAATGAATTGGGACTGAAAAAAGTTTTTGAATATGGTAAAAAATTTGGCTTGAATATGGATAAAGTGGATCAGACTCTTGGGGTGGCTCTCGGCAGTGGCGTAACAACCAATCCGCTACAAATGGCACAAGCCTACTCGACTTTTGCCAATAATGGTGTTATGAATGATGCTCATTTGATTACCAAAATCGAAAATGCTAGTGGACAAGTAGTCAAAACTCATAAATCAACTTCAACGCGAGTGCTTAACCGCTCAACAACAGAAAAAATGACCAGTATGATGCTGGGAACATTTACCAATGGTACCGGTGTTTATGCTGCTCCTTACGGCTATGACATGGCTGGGAAGACAGGAACGACAGAGACTGACTTTAACCCAGATTTATCAGGAGACCAATGGGTTATTGGTTACACGCCAGATGTGGTTATCAGTCAGTGGTTAGGTTTTCCAAAGACAGATGAAAATCATTATCTGACAGGCACCAGTGCCAATGAAGCTTCAGCTATTTTCCGAAGTGTGGCAAATAGTATCCTACCGTACACAAATGGTACGAAGTTCGGTGATGAAAATGCCTATGCAAAAAATGGTATTGCACCGGTTGATACGAGTGGTACAAATAACACTACGAATCAAAGTGACAATCGTTCAGATGTTTTGAAAGATGTGCAGGATAAAGCTAAGAACTTGGTTGACCAAGCTAAAAAAGCAATTGACGATGCTAAGATTCCTGAAAAAGCACAGAATCTTTGGGACACGGTTAAGAGTTGGTTCCAATAGACTTGTCAAAAATGGGCTTTCTTGATATAATAAACAAGATGGAGGCGTTATGGCACTAAAAAAAGCGAGTCTGGCGTGCACGGTTTGTGGATCGAGAAACTATTCAATCAAAGTGAGTAGTACGCCAAAACCAAAACGTCTGGAAGTAAATAAATATTGTAAACATTGCAGTAAATACACGATTCATAAAGAAACTAGATAGGAGAAAGTTGTGAAATTTATTAAAGATACATTTCAAGTATTAAAAGATACAACTTGGCCAACTAGAAAGCAAAGCTGGGTAGATTTTATCTCAGTTATGGAATACACAGCTTTCTTTGTCGTCATTATTTATCTTTTCGACTTACTTGTCACAAGAGGTTTGGTACGATTGTTAAATATCTTTTAAATTTTAGCCTGCTTGTTGTTTTATCAAGTAGGCTTTTATCTTTTATTATAAAAATAGCAGTAAAAAGATTGCATTTGCTATTTTTGTGGTATAATAGGGCTAGAAAGAAACCGAAGCCCACAGGCTTTTTTATTTAGGAAAGGAAGAACTCATGGACAGTTTTGATAAAGGCTGGTTTGTCTTGCAGACATACTCAGGGTATGAAAATAAAGTAAAAGAAAATCTTTTACAACGTGCACAAACCTATAATATGTTGGAAAATATTTTGCGCGTAGAAATTCCAACGCAAACGGTACAAGTGGAGAAAAACGGAAAAACCAAAGAAGTTGAAGAAAATCGTTTCCCAGGTTACGTCTTGGTAGAAATGGTGATGACAGACGAAGCATGGTTCGTCGTACGGAACACACCAAACGTAACAGGCTTTGTCGGCTCACATGGAAACCGCTCTAAACCAACACCGCTTTTGGAAGAGGAAATTCGCCAAATCTTGATTTCAATGGGACAAACCGTTCAAGAATTTGATATTGATGTGAAAGTTGGCGATACCGTACGTATCATTGACGGCGCTTTTGCAGATTATACGGGTAAAATCACCGAAATTGACAACAACAAAGTGAAAATGATTATTTCGCTATTCGGGAATGATACAGTTGCCGAAGTAAATCTAAACCAAATTGCTGAATTATAATCAAAAAGCAAGCTAGAATCAGTATATGCAGAAATTGATTCCTAGCGTGCTTTTTTATGCTATCTATTTTTATCCAAAATAATAAATTCATTCTAAAACTACTTGTCCACTATTTGCCCACCAACTTTATCAGATTTGATCTGATTTAACCTGACGGAAAATCAAAAAAGCCCGACTTTACGGGCTTTTCATTCGGTTAATTCCTGTTAAATTAGGTACTGAAAGGCGGTAGACGGATTTGAACCGACGATCAAGCTTTTGCAGAGCCGTGCCTTACCACTTGGCTATACCGCCACAACGTTTATTATTTTATCCTAAAAAATCGTTTTCGTCAAGAGTGTAGATTGGTTTCTCTTTGTAAAAATTTAGTGTTTTCCGATTAAATTTAATCATTAAAGTGGTGAAATTATCATTTTGATAAGCCAAAGAAAAGGTTGGATTGATAGTTTTTCTTGCTTTAGTTAAGGTAACAATAAGATAAACTTGTTTAGCTGAACCAACTGACTTCAAAAATATCAGCCACCATCTTCCTAAAAGTAAAGAAGTCATAAGTTAATTTCTCGTTACTTGCTTCCTTTTTTTAATAATTATATCCATCTCATATGACATTTCTAAAATTAGATGTTTGTATTTTTGGCTATGGGAACTTCTTTAATAAAAACAAATAAATGTTGCCAGCTATCAAATTGAAAGAAAAAGTTTAAGAAAATAAAAAAAGATGAAAAAAGGTATTGACAAGAAGAGAAGGAGATGATATACTAAGATAGTTGTCGCTTGAGTGGCGACAAAGACCTTTGGACCTTTGAAAACTGAACAAGACGAACCAATGTGCAGGCGACTGTTTAAGAAGACAGTCCGTCAAACATTAAGAAGAAACAATAAATCTGTCAGTGACAGAAATGAGTGAGAACTCAA
>NZ_JADNQU010000010.1:0-69757 GCF_015594645.1 Streptococcus sp. HF-2466 | reverse complement strand
ATCAATTCCAATAAAGGCGTTGATTTGATTGGCAGACTGAAAACGGCGAATATCTCCTAATTCGCCTATGATAGAGGTGGCTGTTGTTTCAGCGATACCAGGGATGGAGAGGAGAATCTCGTACTCTGGTAGGGGCTGGGTCGATTTCACCATCTCATCCAGCACAGCTTGTCTACGGTCAGAAAGTCTAACCAGTTCCTGAGCATAGTAACGAACCTCTTCGATCATTGGAGAGGTTTTCTTGGTAGCACAATAAGACTGTTTGGCTAACCCAATCAGTTTATCAACGAGATACTCCACTCGTTTATCAGAAATCCGCTTTGAAGTGGATTGGTGGATGATTTCAGCTAAGTCCTCCTCAGACAAGTCTAAGATGAAAGCTTTACTTGGGAATGCCCTCACCAGCTACCAGTATTGTTCACCTGTTGGCGCTGATAAAATAGACTCTATTTCTGGGAAGGTCACTTGCAGTACTTTGTGAAGCGGTTCTTAGTACGAACGGTATCCTCTGTCAGATTTTGATAGAAGCGACTCAAATCTCGCAAGTCTTGATAAACCTCCTCTTGAACATAGGTCGGTTTACGGTTCAAGATAAATTGTGACTGTGCTAACTTCTCTGCATCGATTTTATCTGTTTTACGGACACGCAAGCTGTCTAGTTATTTCTTGGCTTCCAGAGGATTGAGCCGTGTATAAGCATAGCCATTTTCCTCAAGAAATGCCTGAAGGCGCCGTGAATAGACCCCAGTGCCTCAAAGATGATTTCAGGGTGTTGAACAGTTTTTAAATCGCTCAAGAAACATGCAAATCCAATGGTATCGTTGGACATGGTGTAGCCATGAACTTTCTCCCCATTCACTAAAATCGCTACCTCTGAGCTTGCCTTGCTCACATCAATCCCGAAAACAACTCTCATGAAATTACCTCTTTGTCTTGAATGACTCCTTGTTTTAGTGATGTTATTTTCAATACTCGACGTTGAACGTCCCACATACTTTGATAACATTCTTCCTAAAACAGGTGTCTTGCCAGTTTTGTGTACGACGTCTAGCGTCAAAAAGACCCTCGACTTAACAAGACACCTCTACTTTAACATAAAGAAAAAGCAGTGAGTACCATCTCCCGTCGGAGATTTCCTCACTACTAATCTTAGTATGTTTTGTTTTGTGAATATTGGTCATTTAGCATTTTAGTTGATTGTATTTTGTGATATAATGATTCAAATTATCAGTAAGGGAGGAGATTAGATGATAAAGAAAGTAGGAATTGTCAGTTTATCAAGCGGAATTATAGGAGAAAGTTTCGTTAGACATGAGTTTGAGCTGGGATTGAAGCGCTTGAAAGACTTGGGACTTGAAGTGACGTTTTTAGAGCATGCACAAAAGGGAATGGATTATCTGAAAGACCATCCTAAATCGAGAGCGCAAGATTTGATTCAAGCTTTTGAAGATCCTTCAATTGATATGATTTTATGTGCTATTGGTGGAGATGATACGTATCGATTGCTACCCTATTTGTTTGAAGATAACCAATTAAAAAAGGTTGTGAATCAGAAAGTATTTTTAGGTTTTTCAGACACTACCATGAATCACTTCATGCTCCATAAGTTGGGAGTGAAGACTTTTTATGGTCAATCATTTCTTGCTGATGTTTGTGAGTTAGAGGAAGAAATGCTGCCTTATACACTGTCATATTTTAAGGAACTGATTGGAACAGGAACTATCTCAGAAATCAGACCAAGTAATGTCTGGTATGATGAAAGGACAGATTTTAGTGAAAAAGCCTTAGGAACGAAGCGGATTCGTCATGAAAATCAGGGATTTGAATTGCTGAAAGGAAAAGCAACATTTGAAGGGGAAATTTTAGGAGGATGTTTGGAGTCGCTTTATCAGATATTTGATAATACAAGACATGAGGATACGATTGAACTGTGTGCTCACTATCAGCTATTTCCCAGTCTTTCAGAGTGGGAAGGAAAAATTCTTTTGTTGGAAACCAGTGAGGAAAAACCAGAACCAATTTTATATCGAAAAATGCTAGAAGCCTTAAAGGCGACAGGGATTTTTTCTGTTTTAAATGGGATTCTTGTCGGAAAACCAATGGATGAAACTTATTATGGAGAATATAAACAAATCCTGCTTGATGTCATTGATACAGATATTCCTATTTTATATAACTTAAGTGTTGGACATGCTACCCCAAGAGCAATTGTTCCTTTTGGAGTGAAAGCTGAGGTGGATGCCAACGAGCAAGTCATTCGATTTTTGAATGAACTGAAATAACTTCAAAAGTGCAGGTTGAAGAATGACCTGCATTTTGCGTGTTGTTTACGAATTTAGTATAATAGGGGAAGCAAATGTAGAAAAGAGAAAAATATGCGAATTCGTGGTTTTGAGCTTGTTTCAAGCTTTAAAAATAAAAATTTACTGCCAAAGCGTGAGACGGCTCATGCGGCTGGTTATGACTTAAAAGTGGCAGAGCGTACAGTGATTGCGCCAAAAGAGATTAAGTTGGTGCCGACAGGTGTCAAGGCCTATATGCAGGCTGGTGAGGTGCTTTATCTTTATGATCGTTCATCTAATCCACGTAAAAAAGGATTAGTTTTGATTAACTCTGTGGGCGTTATTGACGGGGATTACTATGGCAATTCGGGAAATGAAGGGCACATTTTTGCGCAAATGCAGAACATTACAGATCAAGAAGTGGTTTTAGAAGAAGAAGATCGTATCGTTCAAGCTGTCTTTGCACCATTTTTGCTTACTGATAATGATGAAGCAGACGGTGTACGGACAGGTGGTTTTGGAAGTACTGGGCATTAAGAAAGAGGAATCTATCATAGCCAAGAAAAAAACGACATTTGTTTGTCAAAATTGTGAATACCATTCGCCCAAGTATCTGGGGCGTTGTCCGAATTGTGGTGCTTGGTCGTCCTTTGTTGAAGAAGTCAAAGTTACAGAGGTTAAGAATGCGCGTGTTTCGCTGACGGGTGAAAAAAGTCGACCGATGAAGTTAGCGGAGGTGACTTCTATCAATGTCAACCGTACCAAGACAGATATGGATGAGTTTAACCGCGTCTTGGGTGGCGGCGTGGTGCCAGGAAGTTTAGTTCTAATCGGAGGAGATCCCGGTATTGGGAAATCTACCCTTTTATTGCAGGTTTCGACCCAACTATCTCACAAGGGAACGGTATTGTATGTCAGTGGGGAAGAGTCTGCTGAGCAGATTAAGTTGCGTGCGGAGCGATTAGGCGATATTGACAGTGAGTTTTATCTTTATGCCGAGACCAATATGCATCAGATTCGTGCTGAGATTGAAAAAATTAAGCCAGATTTCTTGATTATAGACTCTATTCAGACGATTATTTCGCCAGAAATTTCCAGCGTGCAAGGGTCGGTTTCACAAGTCCGAGAAGTGACAGCAGAGCTGATGCAGTTGGCAAAAACCAACAATATTGCCACCTTTATCGTGGGCCATATGACCAAGGAAGGAACGCTGGCTGGACCTAGAACCTTGGAACACATGGTGGATACGGTACTTTATTTTGAAGGTGAGCGACAGCATACTTTTCGTATTTTGCGGGCGGTCAAAAATCGCTTCGGCTCTACGAATGAAATCGGCATTTTTGAGATGCAGTCAGGTGGGCTGGTTGAAGTGCTCAATCCTAGTCAGGTTTTCTTAGAGGAGCGTTTAGATGGGGCAACAGGCTCTTCTATCGTGGTGACTATGGAGGGGACGCGTCCAATCCTTGCGGAAGTACAGGCTTTGGTGACACCGACCATGTTTGGCACTGCCAAGCGGACAACGACAGGATTGGATTTCAATCGTGCTAGTCTGATTATGGCTGTTTTGGAAAAGCGAGCAGGGTTATTATTGCAAAATCAAGATGCCTACCTCAAGTCAGCAGGCGGTGTCAAATTAGATGAGCCAGCTATTGACTTAGCTGTTGCCGTTGCAATTGCTTCGAGTTATAAAGATTTGCCAACGAATCCACAAGAATGTTTTATTGGTGAAATCGGTCTGACGGGCGAAATCCGCCGTGTCAATCGCATTGAGCAGCGTATCAATGAAGCTGCTAAGCTGGGCTTCACCAAAGTTTACGCTCCTAAAAACTCTCTGAACGGATTGAACATTCCCGAAACTATTGAAGTTATTGATGTAACAACGATTGGTGAAGTGTTGAAGAAGGTGTTTGGGTAAGTCAGTGTAACTGAGCAGTGAATTGATAGGTGAGACAGACGGTGGCTTCTACATTGCTAAGGAAATTCTGTAAATGATTGGAAGAATAATAAAGTTTCATCGTTTCTGTTATTTCTTTTCGACAACTATGTGGTATAATAGTAACGTTTGAAATAAAAACAGGTTTTTCCTGTTGAAAATATAAGATAAAAATTAGGAGACATACAATTGGCGAATCAAATTCGTGTGCGTTATGCACCAAGTCCAACGGGACTGTTACACATTGGGAATGCGCGGACTGCGCTCTTTAATTATCTTTACGCTCGTCACTACGGCGGAACTTTTGTCATTCGGATTGAAGATACTGACCGTAAACGTCATGTGGAAGACGGGGAGCGTTCGCAGTTGGAAAATCTGCGTTGGTTAGGAATTGATTGGGATGAAAGCCCAGAAACGCATGAAAAATATCGCCAATCTGAACGCTTGGACATTTACCAAGGTTATATCAATGAGTTACTTGAAAAAGGCTTGGCTTACAAATCATATGTGACGGAGGAAGAGTTGGCAGCAGAGCGTGAGCGTCAGGAAGCTGCTGGAGAAACACCTCGTTACATCAATGAATATCTGGGAATGTCTGAAGATGAAAAAGCAGCTTATATCGCAGAGCGTGAAGCAGCAGGCATTATTCCAACAGTCCGTCTTGCAGTCAATGAATCTGGGATTTACAAGTGGAATGATCTTGTCAAAGGTGAGATTGAATTTGAAGGTGGCAACATCGGTGGTGACTGGGTTATCCAGAAAAAAGACGGCTATCCAACTTATAATTTTGCGGTTGTGGTGGATGACCATCTGATGAAAATTTCCCATGTCATTCGTGGAGATGACCACATTGCCAATACCCCTAAGCAGCTCATGGTGTACGAAGCGCTCGGTTGGGAAGCGCCACAATTTGGTCACATGACCTTGATTATTAACTCCGAAACGGGTAAGAAATTGTCCAAACGTGATACAAACACGCTTCAATTTATCGAAGATTACCGTAAGAAAGGCTACCTGCCTGAAGCCGTCTTCAACTTTATTGCCCTCCTTGGCTGGAATCCTGGCGGTGAAAATGAAATCTTCTCTCGTGAAGAATTGATCCAACTCTTTGATGAACATCGTCTCAGCAAATCTCCAGCAGCTTTTGACCAAAAGAAATTAGACTGGATGAGCAATGAATACATTAAAAATGCGGATTTTGAAACCATTTTTGAGATGGCGAAACCTTACTTGGAAGCGGCTGGTCGTTTGACTAACAAAGCTGAAAAGTTAGTTGAACTCTATAAGCCACAAATGAAATCTGTAGATGAAATTGTACCGCTCACAGACCTTTTCTTTGAAGATTTTCCAGAGCTAACGGCAGAAGAAAAAGAGTTTATGGCAGGCGAAACGGTACCAACGGTTTTGAAAGCCTTTAAAGAAAAATTGGAAGCTATGAGTGATGAAGACTTCAAGTCAGAAAATATCTTCCCGCAAATCAAGGCAGTACAAAAAGAAACGGGTATCAAGGGAAAGAACCTCTTTATGCCAATTCGTATTGCTGTTTCAGGCGAGATGCACGGTCCAGAATTACCAGACACTATCTACCTGCTTGGACGTGAAAAATCCATTGAGCACATCGAAAATATGTTGAAGAACATCCAATAAATTTAACGAAAGAAGCTGAGACAAAAGTGCCCAGCTTCCTTTGTTTTATATAGTTAGAATTATAAGACGCAGTGGTTGAGTGGACTCTAATACGTTGATAAATCAACTTTTACAGCCCTACTCAACCGTGCGGAGATGGGACGATGAAATCAAGTTTCTACGAAACTACTGATTTCTGTCCCACTCTCTTTTGCTTTCATATTATGAAATGCTTGATTTTATGTTATAATAACCCTTAATACTAAATCAAAGTGAGGAATGCTTATGCCAGCTACTAAAATGACCGCACAGGAAATTATTCAGTTTATAGCGGATGCTAAGAAAAAGACAAATGTAAAAGTGACTTTTGAAGGAAAACTAGCGGGCGAAGTGCCGAATTCTGTTGTCAAATTGAGCAATGTTCTATTTGGTGACTGGGAAGAAATTAAACCTCTTTTGGTTAATCTAGAAGAGAATAAAACCTATGTGGTGGAGCAGGATGCCCGAAACTCTGCCGTGCCGCTGTTAGACAAGCGTGAGGTCAATGCTCGGATTGAGCCAGGCGCTATTATCCGCGACCAGGTGGAAATCGGTGATAATGCTGTGATTATGATGGGAGCTGTTATCAATATCGGAGCTGAAATTGGTGCTGGAACGATGATTGATATGGGAGCCGTTTTGGGTGGTCGAGCTATTGTTGGAAAAAACAGCCACGTGGGTGCTGGGACTGTTCTTGCCGGTGTCATTGAGCCTGCCAGCGCAGATCCTGTCCGAGTGGGGGACAATGTCTTGATAGGGGCCAATGCTGTCGTTATTGAAGGAGTGCAGATTGGCAATGGTTCTGTCGTCGCTGCAGGGGCTATTGTGACGAAAGATGTGCCAGAAAATGTTGTTGTAGCTGGTGTGCCAGCGCGTGTGATTAAGAAAATTGATGAACACACCCAGCAGAAAACAGCATTGGAAGACGCTCTTCGGACGCTTTAAAGAGGGAAATGTATGATTGATTATCAAAAAATTCGCCGAGACTTGCATCAAATTCCGGAAATTGGGCTGGAAGAGTATAAGACTCATGCCTATCTGATGAGAATAATTGATGAGTTGACTGCTGGCTTGGATTTCGTTGAGATTCGGACCTGGCGTACGGGAATTTTAGTCTTTATCAAAGGGAGTACACCTACTAAGACGATTGGCTGGCGGACAGATATTGACGGTTTGCCGATTGTTGAGGAGACAGGGTTTGCCTTTGCTAGTCAACATGAGGGACGTATGCATGCCTGTGGGCATGATATGCACATGACAATCGCTCTGGGTTTGTTGGAGAAATTAACTACTGAGCAGCCTAAGAATAATCTACTTTTTCTTTTCCAGCCAGCTG
Source organism: Streptococcus sp. HF-2466 (assembly GCF_015594645.1). Lineage (NCBI taxonomy): Bacteria > Bacillati > Bacillota > Bacilli > Lactobacillales > Streptococcaceae > Streptococcus > Streptococcus sp. HF-2466. The sequence continues at coordinate 62,541 of NZ_JADNQU010000010.1, read as the reverse complement.
AGGAAAATGAAGCTGGGGGTATGCTGATGTATGAAGATGGAGCCTTTGGCGATTGGTTGCCAGATGAATTTTATGGGCTTCATGTGCGACCTGACCTCAAGGTAGGAGATATTGCTACGAATACTAGTACACTTTTTGCAGGGACTTGTGAAGTTAAATTAATTTTTAAGGGCAAGGGTGGTCATGCTGCATTTCCACATAATGCTAATGACGCTTTGGTAGCAGCTAGCTATTTTATCACTCAGGTTCAGACCATTGTGAGTCGCAATGTAGATCCGATTGAAGGAGCTGTCGTCACCTTTGGTGAATTCCATGCTGGAACAACGAATAATGTGATTGCTGAAACTGCCTTTCTGCACGGAACCATTCGAACATTGACGCAGGAGATGAATTTGCTCACTCAAAAACGCCTGCGGGAAATCGCTGAAGGAGTAGCCCAGTCTTTTGGTGTAGAGCTTGATTTGGAGCTGAAACAAGGTGGTTATCTTCCTGTGGAAAATCATCCTGAATTAGCTGCTCAATGTATGAACTTTTTCCAAAAAGAGAGTGATGTGCATATGATTGATATTTCACCCGCAATGACCGGTGAGGACTTTGGTTATCTGCTCAGTAAAGTCAAGGGTGTGATGTTCTGGCTGGGGATTGATAGTCCTTATGCACTTCATCATCCTAAAATGGCGCCAGATGAAGCAGCCTTGCCTTTTGCTATTGAAAAATTTGGGAAGTTTTTAAGTGCAAAAGTTAATGAATGATGGTCTGGGAATGTTGATAATATTTCTGATCGAGGAGAAGATAAATGAAGGCAGATTTGCGCAAAACTATAGTCAGGAAAATGAAAGAGCAGGAATTGATAGTAAAACAGCAGAGAGATGCTTTGCTCACTCAGTACTTGCTGGAATCTTCTGCTTATCAACAAGCTAGAACAGTTGCTACTTATTTATCTTTGCCACACGAGTTTGATACAAGGATTTTCATCAGGCAGGCTCAAGCAGATGGCAAGCGGGTTTTGGTCCCTAAGACTTATCCCCAAGGGCGCATGACTTTTGTAGATTATAATCCAAATGACTTGGAATTGACTGTTTTTGGTATCTGGGAACCAAGAAGTGAACGAACGGTGGAAAAATCTCATATTGATTTGATACATGTTCCGGGTGTTGCTTTTAACAAAAAAGGCTATCGTATTGGCTATGGAGGTGGCTATTATGACCGCTATTTGGCTGATTTTAAAGGGATGACAGTAAGTACAATTTATCCTTACCAGTTAGTTGATTTTCAACCAGATGATTGTGATATTCCCGTTCAGGAGGTATTGATTTGTGAATAAAATTTATGATAAACGTTATCCAGTAACGAGCTTATTGTTGCTTATCACGACAGGAGTTTTCCTAGCAATGTTTCTGTTGCGTGGCTTTAATTATGCTAGTACCCAAACGATTTATGAATTTGGGGCAATGAATGGTCGAACAATCCAATATTTTCCAAGTCAGATTTGGCGCTTGGTATCGGCGATTTTTGTTCATATCGGCTTGGAGCATTTTGTGATGAATATGATTACGCTGTATTTTATCGGACGACAAGCTGAGGATATTTTTGGCTCGTGGAATTTTCTGTTTCTTTATCTGATGTCTGGTATTTTAGGAAATGTCTTTGTCTTCTTTTTCACTTCAAGTGCTGTGGCTGCAGGTGCCTCTACATCTTTGTTTGGGATTTTTGGTGCTATTATTACTTTGCGCTATGCGGTGCGAAATCCTTACATTCAGCAACTCGGTCAATCGTACTTAGTTCTTCTGGTTATGAACTTAGTGTTGAGTTTGACACCGGGAATTAGTCTGGCAGGACACTTAGGTGGTGCAGTCGGAGGCGCTTTGTGTGCGGTTATTTTTCCAGTCCGTGGGGAAAGAAGAGCTTATCAAGTGGGGCAACGGTTATTGGCGTTGATTGCTTATATTGTTTTAGCTTTGGGAATGATTTGGTTAGCTTTTAATCAAAGCATATAAAAAGAGGTTAGATAGACTGCTGTATCTCGCAGCAATCTATCTAACCTCTTTTTGCTTTATATTTGTTGACCAACTAAAATCTTTGCAGCAATCGTGATGTCAGTTAATGGTGACCAATCTATTTTATCAATGTCAATATTAAAAAGAAGCGGTGTCATATGAAGAAGTGCCGCTTTTTCGTTTTCTCTCAAGTTGAAAGTAGCTGCAACGTCATAAGAATTTGTAATGGTAAAGGCTTCTTCAAAATGCTCAATGATTTTGTGATTGGAATAATTTGTGTTTGTTAATTGCTCGGCAACGATACTACGAATTTCTTGCAAGTGTTGGCTGCTAGGAATAACCTTAATGAGCAAGCCGTTTTTCTGCAAGACGCGCTGAAATTCTTGGTAATTGGCAGGAGAGAAGATGTCTAAAATCATATCCATGCTAGCATCTTGAATAGGGATGTGCGCCAGATCTCCAACAAACCAATTTACCGTCAGGCTGTGGTCACTTTTGGCTGCTAGTTGAATAGACTCTTTTGACAAATCGAATGCATAGATATGTTTATCTGGTAATTGTGCTTGCAAATTTCGAGCATAATAGCCTTCTCCGCAACCAATGTCCAGCAGATTACCATGTTGTGGTAAAGATGATAAAATTTCTAGTAATTTCTTCAAAATTGGCTGGTAAAATCCTGCTTCGAGAATCAATTGTCGATTTTGAAAGTTGGATTTATCGTAGTCTTTTGATTGCTTCACCTGTGGAGCCAAGTTGACATAGCCAAACTTTGCCAAGTCGAAGGAATGCTTATTTTTGCATTTGAGACTATTTTCTGCTAAAAACAAGGCTTGCTGACAAAAAGGGCAAGAAAAAAGCTTAGCTGTTTCAAAGCGTTTAAGTTTGGGTTTCATGCGTTTTCTCTTTCATCAATTTCTATGTCTAGTGTAACATGTGAGAAATGCTTTGACAAGTAGATAAAGAAAGGGAATTTTAAAATGAACCACACTTTTAAAGCGGTTGGAGCTAAAACAAGCACTATGACAATATGCTTTTTGCTAGTGAGAATGAAAAGAAGCTGGAGCGAAAAGTCTCCAGCTTCAAAGTATATAGCGCAATAAACCAACGATGTAGTAGTTGATTGCTCTCTTTCCTATTTTAGTAAGTCAAAACAAAATATTTTTTCTTACCACGACGAATAACAGTTAGTTCGTTTTCTAATTTATCAGCGTCCGTTAATCTGTAGTCAAGGTCTTGAATGCGTTCACCATTGATATAAATAGCGCCGTTTTGGACATCTTCACGCGCTTGGCGTTTAGAGTTGACAACGCCAGCCGTTACCAAAAGTTCTACGATATTGAGATTATCATCTGCGTTCACTTGATAATTTGGTACGCCGCGAAGTCCTTGTTTCAGCTCTTTGACAGAAAGATTTTTGATATTTCCGGCAAAAAGCTGCTCGGTGATATTGAGTGCTTCTTTGTAGGCTTTTTCACCGTGCACGAGTGTAACGACTTCTCGCGCTAAGATTTTTTGTGCCAAACGTTCATGTGGAGCTGCTTCAAATTGTTTTCCGATTTCTTCGATTTCATCAAGCGGAAGAAGAGTGAAAATTTTAAGGAAACGAACGGCATCAGCGTCCATGACATTCATCCAGAATTGGTACATTTCGTAAGGACTGGTTTTATCAGCATTGAGCCATACAGCGTTGCCTTCTGACTTACCAAATTTCTTACCGGTTGCGTCTGTGATAAGGGGCACTGTAATAACGTGAGCTGTTTTGTCTGCCTTCCGACGAAGCAATTCAGTACCAGCAGTCATATTGCCCCATTGGTCAGAACCACCGATTTGTAAAGTGACACCGTATTGGCGATTTAGCTCAAAAAAGTCATAGCCTTGCATGATTTGGTAAGCAAACTCGGTATAAGAAATCCCTGTTTCAATTCGTTTTTTTACGGATTCTTTACTCATCATGTAGTTGACGGTGAAATATTTTCCGACATCGCGCAGAAAGTCAATAAAGCTAATATCAGAGAACCAGTCGTAGTTGTTGACCATTTCAGCCTTGTTATCACCATTTTCAAAATCAAGAAAACGAGATACTTGCGCTTGAATGCTTCGTACCCAGCCCTCAACTGTGTCTTTTGTTTGTAAACTCCGCTCTGTATCTTTAAATGATGGATCGCCAATTAAGCCAGTTGCACCGCCGACGAGAGCGTAGGGTTTGTGACCTGCCAACTGTAAATGTTTCATGACAAGGATTGGTACAAGATGACCGAGGTGCAGGCTGTCAGCTGTTGGATCATATCCAGAATAAAAACTAACATTTCCTTCCGCTAAGGCTTTGCGCAACGCTTCTTCGTCAGTTGTTTGAAAAACCAAACCACGTTCTTTTAGCTCATCAAAAATGTGCATGTCTGTCTCTCCTTTATAAAATTTCTAGTTATTGTAACATTGTATCACAAACAGCCATTAGAATGTAGTAAAATTGCAAAAATAATTTTTAAAAAACAATGATTCTAGCCAAGGATTGCCTTTCCTGTTGTCAGAAGTTTCATAAATTTGCTATAATAGGCAGAGAACGTTCAAGGAGAAAGAATGAGTAAACAAGTTTTTGAAAAGATCAAACGATTGTTTGAGAATTTTTTTCAAACAGATCGTCCTAGCAAAAATGAAAAAGAAAGCTGGACACTTTGGAGTGTTGGCGAGACTGTCCTTCGTACTCTGAAATTATTATCAAATGTCTTTTTTGTATTTGTTTTTTTAGGTTGCTTGTTTGGTGGAGGCATTGCATTAGGATATGGTGCACGAATCTTTGACAAGGTTGAAACTCCTAAAAAAGAAGAGCTCATCAAAAAAATTCAAGATATTTCAACCATTTCTGAATTAAAATATGCTGATGGCAGCTCCATTTCAGCCATTGATAGTGATTTGTTGCGAGTGCCAATTAAGAGTAAAGATATTTCTGACAATGTGAAAAAAGCAGTCATTGCGACAGAAGATGAGAATTTTCGGAAGCACAATGGGGTTGTCACAAAAGCTGTTTTGCGGGCGACGCTAGGCTCTGTTGCAGGGATTGGTTCCTCAAGTGGAGGTTCTACCTTAACTCAACAGTTAATCAAGCAACAAGTTGTTGGCGATGCTCCAACCTTTAGTCGTAAAGCATCAGAAATCATTGATGCGCTGGCTTTAGAACGCTACATGAGCAAAGACGATATTTTAACGACTTATTTGAATGTGGCACCGTTTGGGAGAAATAACAAAGGGCAAAATATTGCTGGTGTGGAAGAAGCTGCACAAGGAATTTTTGGAGTTCCTGCCAGCAAATTGACAATTCCTCAAGCAGCTTTTATTGCCGGTTTACCACAAAGTCCGATTGTTTACTCTCCTTATGCAGCTGATGGTAGCCTGAAAAGTGCTAAAGATATGACTTTTGGTCTCAATCGTGCGAAAAATGTTATTTACAATATGTACCGAACAGGTGCGATTAGTAAAAACGAGTACCAATTGTATAAAGATTATGATTTAAAACGAGACTTTTTACCAAGTGATACGACTTCAGCAAGAACACATGACTATCTATATTACGTTGCTATGAAAGAAGCTCAAAAAGCAATGTATGATTACTTAATCAAACGTGACAATGTTTCACAGCAAGAGTTGAAAAATGATGCAACAGTGAAAGCTTATAGAGAACTAGCTGCGAAAGAGTTGAGTGAAGGCGGCTACACTGTCACCACAACTATTAATAAGAATGTGCATAATGCAATGCAAAATGCAGTAGCTAATTTTGGTAGTGTCTTAGATGATGGAACAGGTGCAGTCGAAGCTGGAAATGTCCTCATGGATAATCGCACAGGAGCTATTTTGGGGTTTGTGGGAGGACGTGATTATGCTTCTAACCAGAACAACCATGCATTTGATACAGAGCGCTCACCAGGCTCAACCATTAAGCCGATTTTAGCCTATGGTATTGCCATAGACCAAGGGCTTATGGGAAGTGCCAGCATGCTGTCTAACTACCCTGCAAATTTCTCTAGCGGTGAGCCGATTATGCACGTAGATAGCCGTGGTACAGCCATGATAGACTTGCAGGAAGCTTTGAATACTTCTTGGAACATTCCAGCTTATTGGACCTATAAATTGCTTCGTGACAAAGGAGTTAATGTCCAAGGGTACATGGAGAAAATGGGCTATCAAATTGAAAATTATGATATTGAAAGTCTGCCAATGGGAGGAGGTATTGAAGTATCTGTCGCCCAACACACCAATGGTTTCCAAACTTTAGCCAATAATGGGGCATACCAAGAGCGCTATATGATTGAAAAGATTACGACAAAAAACGGGAAAGTTGTCTATGAACACAAAGCAAAACCTGTTCAGGTTTACTCTAAGGCAACGGCGACGATTATGCAAAGTCTTATGCGTGGGGTATTGAGTTCGGGTGCTACGACGACCTTCAAATCTCGTTTAACGCAGATTAATAGCGGTTTAGCTAGTGCTGATTGGATTGGTAAAACGGGTACGACTAACAGTAATGGTGACATGTGGCTCATGGTATCCACTCCTAAATTAACGTTAGGTGGTTGGATTGGTCATGACAATAATGCTTCAATGGCAGCTTTGACGGGTTACAATAATAATGCGCAGTATATGGCTCAACTAGTAAATGCAATTTATCAAGCCGACCCAAGTCTCTGGGGAGTTGGTGATAAGTTCAACCTAGATTCTAGTGTTATTAAGTCCAATGTTCTTAAAGCAACGGGTGAACGAGCTGGCACAGTAACAGTCAATGGTCGCAGTATGAACCTGACCGGACAGACAGTTACTAGTTACTGGGCAAAAAACGGTGCTCCGATGACCACCTATAAATTTGGAATCGGTGGTACAGATAGTGATTATCAAAAAGCTTGGGCAGCACTTTTAGGCGGACGCTAAATAAAGGTAAATAAAAACACTTTCATAAGTAAAAAACTTGAAAAGCAGAGTTAAATAAGGTATAATATTACTAATAATTTGTCGTCTGCTTTATTTGAAATATTGTCCATATAAAGCTTACAGCAGTTAAATCATACTTTTAGAGTCAGATTTAGCTGCTCTTTTTGTGCCTATTTTTAGGATTTTTGTGGTTTGTTATCAAAACTTAAAGATTCTGAAAATTGCTTACAAAGGACAAATGAAAATTGCTACTCTATCATGTAATAGAGAATGTAGAAAGAAGAAGGAGTAAAAAACTTGGCAGGACATGAAGTTCAATACGGGAAACACCGTACTCGTCGTAGTTTTTCAAGAATCAAGGAAGTTCTTGATTTACCAAATTTGATTGAAATCCAGACAGATTCATTCAAAGATTTTCTTGACCATGGTTTGAAAGAAGTATTTGAAGATGTACTTCCTATCTCAAACTTTACAGATACAATGGAGCTAGAGTTTGTTGGTTATGAAATTAAAGAATCTAAATACACTTTAGAAGAAGCACGTATCCATGATGCCAGCTATTCTGCACCTATTTTTGTGACTTTCCGTTTGATTAATAAAGAAACTGGTGAAATCAAAACCCAAGAAGTGTTCTTTGGCGATTTCCCAATCATGACAGAAATGGGAACTTTCATTATCAATGGTGGTGAGCGGATTATCGTATCTCAGCTCGTTCGTTCTCCAGGTGTTTACTTCAACGATAAAGTAGACAAAAATGGTAAAGTTGGTTATGGTTCAACTGTCATTCCTAACCGTGGAGCTTGGTTAGAGCTGGAAACAGACTCAAAAGATATTGCTTATACTCGGATTGACCGTACTCGTAAGATTCCGTTTACGACACTTGTTCGTGCGCTTGGTTTTTCTGGCGATGATGAAATCTTTGACATTTTCGGCGACAGCGATCTCGTTCGCAACACGATTGAAAAGGATATTCATAAAAATCCAATGGATTCACGTACGGATGAAGCGCTTAAAGAAATCTATGAACGTCTTCGTCCAGGTGAGCCTAAAACAGCTGATAGTTCACGTAGTCTATTGGTCGCTCGTTTCTTTGATCCACATCGTTACGACTTGGCGGCAGTTGGTCGTTATAAAATCAATAAAAAATTAAACATTAAAACACGTTTGTTAAATCAAACGATTGCAGAGCCTTTGGTAGATCCAGAAACAGGTGAAATCTTGGTTGAAGCTGGAACGGTTATGACGCGTAGTGTCATTGATAGCATTGCAGAATACTTGGACGGTGATTTGAATAAAATCACTTATATTCCAAATGATGCAGCTGTGTTAACAGAGCCAGTTGTTCTTCAAAAATTCAAAGTGGTGGCGCCAACTGATCCAGATCGTGTGGTGACTATTATTGGTAATGCCAACCCAGGAGATCGAGTTCATACGATTACGCCAGCAGATATTTTGGCTGAGATGAATTACTTCTTGAACCTCGCTGAAGGACTTGGTCGTGTGGACGATATTGACCACTTGGGAAATCGTCGGATTCGTGCCGTTGGTGAATTGCTTGCTAACCAAGTACGTCTTGGCTTGTCTCGTATGGAGCGAAACGTTCGGGAGCGCATGAGTGTGCAAGATAATGAAGTGTTGACACCGCAACAAATCATTAACATCCGCCCAGTCACAGCAGCTATCAAAGAATTCTTTGGTTCATCTCAATTGTCTCAATTTATGGACCAACATAATCCACTGTCTGAATTGTCTCACAAACGCCGTTTGTCAGCCTTGGGACCTGGTGGTTTGACTCGTGATCGTGCTGGATATGAAGTGCGTGACGTGCACTATACCCACTATGGTCGTATGTGTCCGATTGAAACGCCTGAAGGACCAAACATCGGTTTGATCAATAACTTGTCTTCTTATGGACACTTGAATAAATATGGCTTTATCCAAACGCCGTATCGTAAAGTGGATCGTGAAACAGGTCTGGTCACCAATGAAATCGTTTGGCTGACAGCGGACGAAGAAGATGAATTTATCGTAGCGCAAGCAAATTCTAAATTAACAGAAGATGGTCGTTTTGCAGAAGCGATTGTCATGGGGCGTCACCAAGGGAACAACCAAGAATTTCCTTCAGATCAAGTGGATTTCATGGATGTATCACCTAAGCAGGTAGTTGCGGTTGCGACAGCATGTATTCCGTTCCTTGAAAATGACGACTCAAACCGTGCTCTCATGGGTGCCAACATGCAACGTCAGGCGGTACCGTTGATTGATCCGCATGCACCATATGTTGGTACTGGTATGGAATACCAAGCAGCTCACGACTCTGGTGCGGCGATTATTGCACAACACGACGGTAAAGTTGTCTATTCTGATGCAGCCAAAGTTGAAGTTCGTCGTGAAGACGGTTCCCTTGATGTCTATCATATTACGAAATTCCGCCGTTCAAACTCTGGTACTTCTTACAACCAACGTACGCTGGTAAAAGTTGGCGATACAGTTGAAAAAGGTGACTTTATCGCAGACGGACCTTCGATGGAAAAAGGTGAAATGGCACTTGGACAAAATCCAATCGTTGCTTATATGACATGGGAAGGTTACAACTTTGAAGATGCCGTTATTATGAGTGAACGTTTAGTGAAAGACGATGTTTATACATCTGTTCACTTGGAAGAATTTGAATCAGAAACACGTGATACAAAGCTTGGACCTGAAGAAATTACGCGTGAAATTCCAAACGTCGGTGAAGATGCTTTGAGAGACCTTGACGAAATGGGAATTATCCGCATTGGTGCTGAGGTAAAAGAAGGCGACATTCTTGTCGGTAAAGTAACACCGAAAGGTGAAAAAGACTTATCTGCTGAAGAACGCCTGCTTCATGCAATCTTCGGTGATAAATCTCGTGAAGTACGTGATACCTCCCTTCGTGTACCACATGGTGGTGCAGGTGTTGTCCGTGATGTGAAAATCTTTACTCGTGCAAACGGTGATGAATTACAATCCGGTGTCAACATGTTGGTACGTGTTTACATCGCTCAAAAACGGAAAATCCGTGTTGGGGATAAGATGGCTGGACGCCACGGAAACAAAGGGGTTGTTTCCCGCATTGTTCCAGTTGAGGATATGCCGTATCTTCCAGACGGAACACCAGTTGATATCATGTTGAATCCTCTTGGGGTGCCGTCACGTATGAATATCGGACAAGTTATGGAACTGCACCTCGGTATGGCTGCTCGTAACCTTGGTATCCACATTGCAACGCCAGTCTTTGACGGGGCTAGCTCAGATGATCTTTGGGAAACCGTTCGTGAAGCAGGTATGGATAGCGATGCTAAGACAATCCTTTATGATGGACGTACTGGCGAACCGTTTGATAACCGTGTGTCCGTTGGTGTCATGTACATGATCAAACTCCACCACATGGTTGATGATAAGCTCCATGCCCGTTCCGTTGGTCCTTATTCAACCGTTACGCAACAACCTCTTGGTGGTAAAGCGCAGTTTGGTGGACAACGTTTTGGAGAAATGGAAGTTTGGGCTCTTGAAGCCTACGGTGCTTCTAACGTCCTTCAAGAAATCTTGACTTACAAGTCAGATGACATCAATGGTCGTTTGAGAGCTTATGAAGCCATTACCAAAGGTAAGCCAATTCCAAAACCAGGTGTTCCAGAATCCTTCCGTGTCCTTGTAAAAGAATTGCAATCACTTGGTCTTGACATGCGTGTCCTTGATGAAGACGACAATGAAGTCGAACTTCGTGACTTGGATGAAGGCATGGATGATGATGTGATTCATGTAGACGATCTTGAAAAAGCACGTGAAAAAGCAGCACAAGAAGCAAAAGCCGCTTTTGATGCTGAAGGGAAAGAATAAGAACTGATTCAATAGATAATAAAGAAAGGTAAGAAATAGTGGTTGATGTAAATCGTTTTCAAAGTATGCAAATCACCCTAGCTTCTCCTAGTAAAGTCCGCTCTTGGTCTTATGGAGAAGTGAAGAAACCTGAAACAATTAACTACCGCACACTAAAACCAGAACGCGAAGGACTTTTTGATGAAGTCATCTTTGGTCCTACGAAAGATTGGGAATGTGCATGTGGAAAATATAAACGGATTCGCTATAAAGGAATCATTTGTGATCGTTGTGGTGTTGAAGTAACTCGTACCAAAGTTCGTCGTGAACGCATGGGACATATTGAGTTGAAAGCCCCAGTCTCTCATATTTGGTATTTTAAAGGAATTCCAAGTCGCATGGGCTTGACCTTGGACATGAGCCCTCGTGCTCTTGAAGAAGTCATCTATTTTGCAGCTTATGTGGTGATTGATCCTAAAGATACACCACTTGAGCACAAATCCATTATGACGGAGCGGGAATATCGTGAACGCTTACGTGAATATGGTCAAGGTTCCTTTGTTGCAAAAATGGGTGCTGAAGCAATTCAAGATCTCTTGAAACAAGTAGATTTGGAAAAAGAAATTGCAGAGCTCAAAGATGAATTAAAAACGGCAACTGGTCAAAAACGTGTCAAGGCTATTCGTCGTTTGGATGTTTTAGATGCCTTCCAAAAATCTGGTAACAAGCCAGAATGGATGGTCTTAAACATCTTGCCAGTTATTCCGCCAGACTTACGTCCAATGCTTCAGTTGGACGGTGGACGTTTTGCCTCTTCTGACCTGAACGACCTTTACCGTCGTGTTATCAATCGGAATAATCGTTTGGCACGTCTTTTGGAACTAAATGCTCCTGGAATCATCGTGCAAAATGAAAAGCGGATGTTGCAAGAAGCGGTTGATGCTTTGATTGACAATGGTCGTCGTGGTCGTCCTATTACTGGACCAGGAAGCCGTCCGCTCAAATCATTGAGCCACATGCTCAAAGGGAAACAAGGACGTTTTCGTCAAAACTTGCTCGGAAAACGGGTTGACTTCTCGGGACGTTCGGTTATTGCGGTAGGTCCGACACTCAAGATGTACCAATGTGGTGTGCCACGTGAAATGGCTATTGAACTCTTCAAACCATTTGTCATGCGTGAAATTGTCGCGCGTGATATTGTGCAAAATGTCAAAGCTGCTAAGCGCTTGGTAGAACGGAATGATGAACGCATCTGGGATATTTTAGAAGATGTGATTAAAGAACACCCAGTGCTCCTTAACCGCGCACCGACGCTTCACAGATTAGGAATTCAAGCATTTGAGCCAGTCTTGATTGACGGGAAGGCTCTTCGTTTGCACCCACTTGTGTGTGAGGCTTATAATGCCGACTTTGACGGAGACCAAATGGCTATCCATGTGCCCTTGTCAGAAGAAGCTCAAGCAGAAGCACGGATTCTCATGCTGGCAGCCGAACACATCCTCAATCCAAAAGACGGGAAGCCAGTAGTAACCCCTTCACAGGATATGGTCTTGGGGAACTACTACCTGACTATGGAAGAAGCTGGTCGTGAAGGAGAAGGAATGGTCTTTAAAGACCGTGATGAAGCTGTAATGGCTCTCCGTAATGGCTATGTTCACTTACATACGCGTGTTGGGATTGCAACAGATAGTTTAAACAAACCATGGACAGAAAATCAAAAACACAAGATCCTCTTGACAACAGTGGGTAAGATTCTTTTTAATGATATCATGCCAGATGAATTGCCATATTTGCAAGAACCAAATGCTTCAAACATGGCAGAAGGTGTGCCAGCTGAGTATTTCTTAGAACCTGGTCAAGATGTCAAAGAAGCTATCAGTAAGCTAGAATTAAATGTACCATTCAAGAAGAAAAATCTTGGAAATATCATTGCTGAAATCTTCAAACGTTTCCGTACAACTGAAACATCTGCTTTCCTTGACCGTCTGAAAGATCTTGGCTATCATCATTCAACGTTAGCAGGCTTGACAGTAGGGATTGCTGATATTCCGGTCGTTGAAGATAAGGCAGAAATTATCGAAGAGTCTCACAAACGTGTGGAACAAATCACCAAACAATTCCGCCGTGGTATGATTACAGACGATGAACGCTACAATGCAGTTACTGCTGAATGGCGTGCAGCTCGTGAAAAATTGGAAAAACGTTTGGTTGCCAACCAAGATCCTAAGAATCCAATCGTTATGATGATGGATTCTGGAGCCCGTGGTAATATCTCTAACTTCTCGCAACTTGCTGGTATGCGTGGTTTGATGGCGGCTCCGAACGGACGCATCATGGAATTGCCTATTCTATCTAATTTCCGTGAAGGTTTGTCTGTTTTGGAAATGTTCTTCTCTACTCACGGTGCTCGTAAAGGGATGACTGATACAGCCCTTAAAACAGCTGACTCAGGTTATCTGACTCGCCGTTTGGTTGATGTGGCGCAAGATGTGATTATCCGTGAAGACGACTGTGGAACCGATCGTGGTCTTGTTATCCGCTCAATTACTGATGGTAAAGAAATGATTGAGCCATTAGAAGAACGCTTGATTGGTCGTTATACGAAGAAATCTGTTAAACATCCTGAAACAGGCGAAGTCATCGTTGGTCCAGACGTATTGATTACAGAAGATATGGCGCATGAGATTGTTAGCGCTGGTGTCGAAGAAGTCACTATTCGCTCTGTCTTTACATGTAATACACGTCATGGAGTTTGCCGTCGTTGTTACGGTATCAACTTGGCAACGGGTGATGCGGTTGAAGTCGGTGAGGCAGTCGGAACGATTGCTGCCCAATCTATCGGTGAACCTGGTACACAGCTTACAATGCGTACTTTCCACACGGGTGGTGTTGCCTCTAATACCGATATCACACAAGGTCTTCCTCGTGTCCAAGAAATCTTTGAAGCCCGCAATCCGAAAGGGGAAGCAGTTATTACTGAAGTTAAAGGCGAAGTGACTGCAATTGAAGAAGATGCTTCTACTCGGACTAAGAAAGTCTTTGTTAAGGGTGCAACTGGTGAAGGAGAATACGTTGTACCATTTACAGCTCGCATGAAAGTGGCTGTAGGAGATAAAATCTCTCGTGGTGCTGCTTTGACAGAAGGGTCTATTCAGCCTAAGCACTTGCTGGCTGTTCGTGATGTCTTGTCTGTTGAAACTTACTTGCTTGCTGAAGTACAAAAAGTTTACCGTAGCCAAGGGGTAGAAATCGGTGACAAACACATTGAGGTAATGGTTCGCCAGATGATTCGCAAAGTGCGTGTCATGGATCCAGGAGATACAGATCTTCTCATGGGTACACTCATGGATATCACAGACTTTACCGATGCTAACCGTGATGTGGTTATCTCTGGAGGAGTTCCTGCGACTGCTCGCCCAGTCCTCATGGGAATTACTAAAGCATCTCTTGAAACAAATAGTTTCTTGTCAGCGGCTTCCTTCCAAGAAACCACTCGTGTCCTTACAGACGCGGCTATCCGTGGTAAGAAAGACCACTTGCTTGGTCTCAAGGAAAATGTTATCATTGGTAAAATCATCCCAGCTGGTACAGGTATGGCTCGTTACCGTAACCTTGAACCACAAGCTGTCAATGAAGTCGAAATTATCGAAGATACAACTGTAACAGAACCTGTGGAAGAAACCACTCCAGTAGAATAATAAAGAGTCGAGTTTTCTCGGCTCTTTTCATATTCAAAATTATTTTGTGAAAACTTTCTTTATATCAAGAAAACTTTTAGAAAATATGATATAATAGTTTCGTATAAAATAGAAAAAGGAGTTTTTGTAACATGGCAAAACTTACTGTTAAAGACGTTGAATTGAAAGGCAAAAAAGTCCTTGTTCGCGTTGATTTCAATGTGCCGCTTAAAGACGGAGTTATCACAAATGACAACCGTATCTCAGCTGCTCTTCCAACAATCAAGTATATCCTTGAACATGGCGGACGTGCTATTCTTTTCTCTCACCTTGGACGTGTGAAAGAAGAAGCTGATAAAGAAGGAAAATCTCTTGCACCAGTTGCGGCTGATTTAGCTAAAAAATTAGGTCAAGATGTTGCTTTCCTTCCAGGAGTAACTCGTGGAGCAGAGCTTGAAGCAGCTATCAATGCCCTTAAAGACGGTGAAGTTCTTCTTGTTGAAAACACTCGTTTTGAAGATGTTGACGGCAAGAAAGAATCTAAAAACGATCCAGAACTTGGTAAATATTGGGCATCACTTGGAGATGGCATCTTCGTAAACGATGCATTCGGTACAGCTCACCGTGCACATGCATCTAACGTCGGTATCTCAGGCAACGTTGAAAAAGCAGTTGCTGGTTTCCTTCTTGAAAACGAAATTGCTTATATCAAAGAAGCGGTTGAAAATCCAGTTCGTCCATTCGTAGCAATCCTAGGTGGTTCTAAAGTATCAGACAAGATTGGTGTTATCGAAAATCTTCTTGAAAAAGCTGATAAAGTGCTTATCGGTGGTGGTATGACTTATACTTTCTACAAAGCACAAGGTATCGAAATCGGTAACTCACTTGTAGAAGAAGATAAATTAGACATTGCAAAAGCTCTCCTTGAAAAGTCAAACGGTAAACTCATTTTGCCAGTTGACTCAAAAGAAGCAAACGCATTTGCTGACTACACTGAAGTGAAAGATACTGAAGGTGAAGCAGTGGATCCAGGCTTCCTTGGTTTGGATATCGGTCCAAAATCTATCGCTAAATTTGATCAAGAATTGACTGGTGCGAAAACAGTTGTTTGGAACGGACCTATGGGTGTCTTTGAAAACCCTGACTTCCAAGCTGGTACAATTGGTGTGATGGACGCTATCGTGAAACAACCAGGCGTGAAATCAATCATCGGTGGTGGTGACTCTGCAGCAGCAGCTATCAACCTTGGCCGTGCAGATAAGTTCTCATGGATTTCTACAGGCGGAGGCGCAAGCATGGAGCTTCTTGAAGGTAAAGTATTGCCAGGATTGGCTGCTCTTACAGAAAAATAAGGCGGTCAGTCAGAAATCTATGATTTCGTTGATTGTCATTTCTGATTTTTAGGGAACAACTTCAACTCATCCACTGGAAGAGTTGAACCCTGCAAGGCTGAATAGGTTGGTCACGAGCTTAGCGAAGTGAACTGCCATTCAGCTATTGCGCTATAAGTAGATGAAAAGGGCTGGATGTCAGCTCTTTTCTAGTGCACACGCTAGATTTTCTGCGAAACGAAGTGAGCTAAGAAAATCAGTGGTGGTAAAGATAAAGTACTGCCAGCTCTTGCAGCACTTATGGAACAATAATTCTAAAGGAGACTGGAACAAAAAATTTCCAGTCTTAAATTTATGTAATCATAAATGATGACTGCAGTAGCTGATTGCTCACAGCAGTACTTTAAGGTTGCAGTTAGGATTTGTGGCACAAGCTTCAACTTTTTAGAATGAAAAGAAATTGTTTTCATTTCTTGTAATCATTATTATCTTTTCTCTAAAATATGTTAGAATAAAGGTAAAAGGAAATGCGTGAATGGGTTATTTTAAAAAGTATAAGTTTGATAAGTCGAAATTTAAATTAGGAATGCGAACCTTTAAAACGGGGGTCGCGGTTTTTATTGTTCTTCTTATCTTTGGGCTTTTTGGTTGGAAAGGATTGCAGATCGGTGCTCTGACAGCTGTTTTCAGTTTGCGTGAAGATTTTGATAAGAGCGTCCATTTTGGAACCTCTCGTATTTTAGGAAATAGCATTGGTGGTTTGTATGCCTTGCTCTTCTTTCTCATCAATAACCTGTTTCATGAGCAGTTTTGGGTGACCTTACTGGTCGTTCCTATTTGTACGATGTTAACGATTATGACAAATGTTGCTATGAACAACAAAGCGGGAGTGATTGGTGGTGTCTCTGCCATGCTGATTATTACTTTATCTATTCCAACAGGAGAGACAGTTTTGTATGTATTTGCACGTGTCTTTGAGACTTTCATGGGGGTTTTCGTTGCCATGCTGGTCAATTCTGATGTGGATCGCTTGCGGAAAGTATTGAAATTAAAAAACGAAGAATAATGTTAGAAAATATAACATGGGTTCTTGACATAGAAATTTTTTCAGATTATAATAGAGCATGAGAAAGGAATTTGCAATGAAGGAAAAAGAATTTCGTCGCAATATGGCTGTTTTTCCCATTGGTAGCGTTATGAAATTGACGGATTTGACAGCACGTCAGATTCGTTATTATGAAGATCAAGAATTGATCAAGCCTGATCGAAATGAAGGAAATCGCCGCATGTATTCATTAAATGATATGGATCGCTTGTTGGAGATTAAAGATTACATTTCAGAAGGTTACAATATTGCTGCGATTAAGCGAAAATATGCCGAGCGCGAAGCGAAATACAAGAAGCCGGTGAGTGAGAAAGACGTTCGTCGAGCCCTTCATAAAGACATTTTACAACAAGGTCGCTTTGCTTCTTCCCTTCCACCATTTGGTCGTATGCATTGACCAATATCAATTTTTTTAAATTTCATAAGGAGATACTCATGCCAATTACAGTAGCTGACATTCGTCGCGAAGTGAAAGAAAAAAATGTTACCTTTATCCGTTTGATGTTTTCAGACGTTTTGGGAACAATGAAAAACGTTGAAATTCCAGCGACCGATGAACAGCTGAATAAAGTTTTGTCAAATAAAGTAATGTTTGACGGATCTTCCATTGAAGGTTTTGTGCGTATCAATGAGTCAGATATGTACCTTTATCCTGACTTGGATACATGGACGGTTTTCCCTTGGGGAGACGAAAACGGAAGTGTCGCAGGACTGATTTGCGATGTCTATACGACGGAAGGAACGCCTTTTAAAGGGGATCCGCGTGGAAATTTGAAACGCGCTTTACGTCACATGGAAGAATTAGGATTCAAATCCTTTAATTTAGGTCCTGAGCCAGAATTTTTCTTATTTAAACTTGATGAGAATGGTGATCCAACTCTTGAGGTAAATGATAAGGGTGGCTATTTTGACCTTGCTCCGACTGACCTGGCTGACAATACTCGCCGTGAAATCGTTAATGTCCTTACAACAATGGGATTTGAAGTAGAAGCCAGTCACCATGAGGTAGCTATCGGTCAGCACGAAATTGACTTTAAATACGATGAAGTTCTCCGTGCCTGTGATAAGATTCAGTTGTTTAAGCTGGTTGTTAAGACAATTGCCCGCAAGCATGGTTTGTACGCTACTTTTATGGCAAAACCAAAATTTGGTATTGCTGGTTCAGGTATGCACTGTAACATGTCGCTCTTTAATCAAGACGGTCAGAATGCTTTCTTTGATCCAGAAGATCCAAAGGGCATGCAATTATCAAAAACTGCCTATTATTTCCTTGGTGGTCTGATTAAACATGCTTACAATTATACAGCTATCATGAATCCGACTGTCAATTCTTACAAACGTTTGGTTCCTGGCTATGAAGCTCCTGTGTATATTGCTTGGGCAGGACGGAACCGTTCTCCGCTTGTTCGTGTGCCAGCTTCACGCGGTATGGGAACACGTTTGGAATTGCGCTCTGTTGACCCAATGGCTAATCCTTATATTGCTATGGCTGTTCTTCTTGAAGTTGGACTTCATGGGATTGAAAATAAAATTGAAGCACCTGCTCCGATTGAAGAAAATATCTATGTCATGACAGCAGAAGAGCGCAAAGAAGCGGGTATTACAGACCTTCCTTCTACTCTACATAATGCGGTGAAAGCACTGACAGAAGATGAAGTTGTAAAAGCTGCACTTGGGAACCATATTTATACAAGTTTTGTAGAAGCAAAACGCATCGAATGGGCAAGCTATGCCACTTTTGTTTCCCAATGGGAAGTAGACAACTATCTTGATTTGTATTAATAAATTGGGAGCGAGGCTTAGAAAAAGTCTCGTTTTCGTATCTGATGAATGAAAAAGTACTAATCAAAATAATGCCACTTTTTCTACATTTTTGAGCAAATGGCGAAAAACTTGTATAATAGAGCATATCTGTTTAAAAAATTTAGCATTTCCGATATAATAAACAGAACAAAGGGAGGTGAAGCAGGTGTATTGTGTGATTGAAATGTATGGCAAAGATGAGCCTTGGTGGTTTTTCGACGGCTGGGAAGCTAATATCGTATCAGTACAGCATTTTGATAACTATTATGCTGCTTTAAAATATTATAAACGCCAATGGCTGAAGTTGGCAACTGCTTTTCCTTTCTATAAAAGTCGAAGTGATTTGATGTCTATTTTTTGGGATGCAGGAGATTTGCGCTGGTGCGAGGAATGTGGCGACTCTGTTCAGCAGTATCATTCTCTCGCTCTGTTAGAAAATGATACTGTTATTCCCAAAGAAAAAATGCAGCCGGGTTACAATAAACAAAATAGTGAAGAGGAACATCGTGCTTGCTCTCTAACGTTTAAATAATTTACAAAATGGTGATTTTTCATCATTTTTTTATTTTCTTCTGCGAATAATATAAAGTGAGGAGGAGATATGGTTCAAAACATTGCACAGGATATTATTTGTCGAGCTAAAAAAGAGCAGGCTCAGGACATTTATTTTGTTCCAAGGGAAAATATGTATGAGCTATACATGCGAATTGGCGATGAACGGCGCTTTATCCAACAGTATGCATTTGAAAAGATGGCAGCAGTAATTAGTCATTTCAAGTTTACCGCTGGGATGAATGTCGGCGAAAAACGTAGAAGCCAGCTAGGATCTTGTGATTATCAATATGGTGATAAGAAAACGTCATTACGACTGTCAACAGTGGGGGATTATCGTGGATACGAAAGTCTGGTGATTCGTTTATTGCATGATGAAGAGGCAGAGTTGAAGTTTTGGTTTGCTCAAATCCCAGAGCTCAAAGAACGATTCAAACAACGAGGGCTTTATCTTTTTTCGGGACCGGTAGGAAGTGGAAAAACGACTCTCATGCACCAACTCGCCCAAGAGCGCTTTGCTGGTCAGCAAATCATGTCCATTGAAGACCCTGTTGAAATCAAGCAGTCTGGCATGTTACAGTTGCAATTGAATGAAGCGATTGGTTTGACTTATGAAAGTTTGATTAAACTTTCTCTTCGGCATCGACCAGATTTATTGATTATCGGAGAGATTCGTGATGCGGAGACAGCACGGGCAGTTGTTCGAGCTAGCTTAACGGGAGTGACTGTCTTTTCAACTATCCATGCAAAAAGCGTACAAGGTGTTTATGAACGGTTGTTGGAATTGGGAGTGACAGAAACAGAGCTGAAAATTGTCTTGCAAGGGATTTGTTACCAACGTTTAATTGCGAAAGGAGGAATAGTGGATTTTGTCAGTGAAAAGTATCAAGAACACGAGCCAAGCAACTGGAATAGGCAGATTGATCAGCTTCATGCAGCAGGACATATCAATCTTGAACAAGCAGAAGCGGAAAAAATTATCCACGGTTAAGCAGAAAAAGGTCGTAGAGTTACTGAATAATCTTTTTTCTAGTGGCTTTCATTTGGCAGAAATTATTGACTTTTTGAAGCGAAGTGCCTTGTTAGAAGAAGTCTATGTGGACAGGATGAAAGAGGGTTTGTCAACAGGAAAGCCTTTTTCGGACATTATGGCTAGTTTAGGTTTTTCAGATAATGTGGTAACACAACTTTCGCTGGCAGAATTACACGGAAATCTCTCACTCAGTCTGAGTAAGATTGAGGAATACTTGGAAAATGTCTCAAAAATTAAGAAAAAGTTGGTTGAAGTGGCGACTTATCCCTTTATTTTGTTTGTTTTTTTGATATTCATTATGCTGGGATTACGTAATTATTTACTCCCGCAACTCGATCGTCAAAATGTAGCAACGCAGATTATCAGTAATTTGCCGCAACTTTTTCTGGGTTCATTAGGGGTAGTCTTTGTTTTGTTAGCGATAGGTTTTTATTGGTTTCAAAAAAGCTCAAAAATAACAACATTTGGTTTGTTGGCTCGACTTCCTTTTTTTGGCACTTTTATTCAAACCTATTTGACAGCTTATTATGCGAGAGAATGGGGAAATATGATTGGTCAAGGTTTAGAACTCAGTCAGATTTTTCAGATGATGCAAGGGCAACGCTCTGCTATGTTTCAAGAAATTGGAAAAGATTTAGAAGTTGCGCTGCAAAATGGTCAGGAATTTTCACAAGTAGTGAAATATTATCCATTTTTTAAAAAGGAATTAGGCTTGATAATTGAATACGGTGAAGTGAAATCCAAATTGGGACGTGAATTAGAAGTTTATGCTCAAAAAACATGGGAGACATTTTTTAAACGTGTTCATCAGGCGATGAATGTTATTCAGCCACTAGTGTTTGTCTTTGTGGCTTTAATGATTGTATTGTTGTATGCAGCCATGTTGCTGCCAATTTATCAAAATATGGAGGTTCAATTATGAAAAAATTAAAAAGTTTGAAGGTTAAAGGTTTTACTTTAGTAGAAATGTTAGTCGTGCTTCTTATCATCAGTGTTTTGATGCTCTTATTTGTACCGAATTTGACCAAGCAAAAAGAAGCTGTAACGGAAAAAGGAAATGCAGCGGTGGTAAAAGTTGTGGAAAGCCAGGCAGAGCTGTTTGAGGTCAATCACACCAATGAAAAAGCGACACTCTCAAAATTAGTCAACGAAGGCACGATTACAGACAAGCAGGCAGCATCTTATAAGGCTTACTATGCGAAACATACAAAAGAAGCTCGTTCTGTTGCAGATTAAGGGATTTACGCTTTTGGAAAGTTTGCTGACATTATTTATAACGAGTTTCTTATTGCTTGCGGTGTCGGGCTCTGTTCGTTCTTCTTTTGAACAGGTGGAAGAGCAGATTTTCTTTCTGGAGTTTGAGCATTTTTATCGGGAAAGTCAGAAGTTGAGTAGCTCAGCTCAAAGTCAGCTGGACATGAATTTTTCTCGTGAGAGGATTTCCAATGGTTACAACCATTTGGTAGTTCCTCGCTCGATTCAAGCGCCAGAAGATTTGACGCTTCATTTTGATAAGGCTGGTGGCAATTCATCGCTCGGAAAGATTGTCTTTCAGACGAAAAAGCAGACAATTACGTATCAATTATATCTAGGAAATGGGAAATTTAAGAAAACAACACGTTAAAGGAACGATTTTATTAGAGTCGCTGCTGGCTTTGGCTGTTTTTGCGACAATTGTGACCCTGTTGTTGGGACAAATTCACCAGTCTCGAAAAGCAGAAAATGACTTGCTTAGAGAAGAAGAAGTTTTAAGGGTAGCTAAAATGGCTTTGCAGACAAAGCAAAGCCATTTGACAATGAACGGTATTAAAGTGCGTGTTGAAACAAGTCAACAAGGTATTCAAATTTATCATGGGAAGGAGCTGATTCTCGGTGTTCAAGGCAAATAAAGTGAAAGCTTTTACCCTTTTAGAGGCTCTGATTGCCTTATTTGTACTCAGCGGAAGTGTGCTGCTTTTTCAGTCAATGACGCGTCTTCTGGCTTTTGAAGTTCAAGCCCGGCAACATAGTGAACAACGAGAATGGCTTTTGTTTGCTGATCAACTAGAAGCAGAGTTGGCTCGTTCTTCATTTGAAAAGGTGGAGAATAATCGTTTATATATGAAACAGGACGGCAAGGCAATTGCATTTGGAAAGTCAAGTGGACAGGATTTCAGAAAAACCAATGCGAATGGGAAAGGTTACCAGCCGATGGTTTATGATGTAAAAAAAGCAGAAATCTCACAGAAAAATGAGCTGATTTATGTTAGACTGACGTTTAGGCGAGGATTGGAAAGGGAGTTTATCTATCGTGTGGAAACAGAAAGTTAAAGCGGGCATTATGCTCTATGCACTCTTTATGGCGGCAGTTTTTAGCTTGCTTTTGCAATTTTACCTTCATCGTCAAACTGCTAATCATAGAAATTTCACCCTAAACCGAGAACGAACACAGGCTTATGCAATGGCTCTTCTAGCCAACGAAAATTCTAAGCAAAGGGAATTTGATAAAGGGTATGTCCAAGACCAAAAGAGTGAGAAAGAGCTCATCCTGACAGTAACAATGAAGACTGGTCGCCGTTATCAATTTTCTTTTTCGGCTAAAAAAGAAAAGCAGATGGATAAAAAATTGAATAAATAAATGATGTACGTGCAACAGAGTACACTCGCAAAAAAAGCTAAATTTTGGTATGATAGGGAGCGGAGGATGCTATGAATTTTGAAAAAATTGAACAGGCCTATACGCTCTTGTTAGAAAATGTCCAAGAAATCCAAAATGATCTTTTAACGAGCTTTTATGATGCTTTGATAGAGCAAAATGGCAGCTATATGGACGGGGATATTGAACTAGATAGTGTTCGGCAGAACAATGAAAAACTGAAAGCGTTGAAATTAAGTAAAGAGGAATGGCGCCGAGCCTACCAATTTTTGCTGATGAAAGCAGCTCAAACAGAGCCTTTGCAAGCCAATCATCAATTTACTCCAGATTCTATCGGGTTTATCTTAACTTTTCTCATTGACCAATTGAGTAAAAAAGGATACATTGATATTTTGGAAATTGGTAGCGGAATGGGGAATTTAGCTGAGACGATTCTCAATAATACACAAAAAAATGTGGATTATCTAGGGCTAGAATTGGACGATCTGTTAATTGATATATCAGCCAGTATCGCAGATGTGATGGATGCAAAAGTTAGTTTTGTGCAAGGTGATGCAGTGCGTCCGCAAGTATTGAAAGAAAGCGATGTGATTATCAGTGATTTACCAGTTGGCTTTTATCCTGATGATAGCATTGCGGCGCGCTATGAAGTGGCTAGTACACAGGATCATACCTATGCTCATCATTTGTTAATGGAACAATCGCTCAAGTATCTCAAATCAGGCGGTTATGCTATTTTCCTTGCACCAAATGATTTATTGACTAGTTCGCAAAGTGATTTATTGAAGAAATGGCTACAAAAGCATGCACAAATAGTTGCAATGATTGCGTTACCAGAGTCTCTTTTTGGAAATGCAGCATACGCTAAAACAATTTTTGTACTGAAAAAGCAAGATGAACAAGCTGTCAAACCATTTGTTTATGCTTTATCTGATTTGCAGAATCAAGCGGATTTATTGACATTTAGCGAAAAGTTTCAAAATTGGAGCCAAGAAAGTGAAATTTAAACAAGTTTTTGATATAATAAATGAAAACGCTTAAAAGAGGTAGTTTATGTCAAAAACAATTTCAATCAATGCTGGAAGTTCAAGTCTAAAATGGCAATTATACGAAATGCCAGCTGAAAAGGTTATTGCCAAAGGGCTGATTGAACGGATTGGTCTCAAGGACTCCATTTCAACAGTAAAATTTGATGGTCGTGCAGAAAAGCAAATTTTAGATATTGATGATCATACGCAAGCTGTAAAAATTTTGTTAGATGACTTGATGCGCTTTGGTATTATCAAATCCTATGAAGAAATCACAGGTGTCGGTCATCGTGTTGTTGCAGGTGGTGAATACTTTAAAGAATCTGCACTTGTTGATAGCGAAGAAGTGATTCAAAAAGTAGAAGAATTAGCGCTTCTTGCACCACTTCATAACAAAGCAAATGCAGCAGGAATTCGTGCCTTTAAAGAATTGTTGCCAGACATTATAAGTGTCGTTGTGTTTGATACATCTTTCCATACAACAATGCCAGAAAAAGCCTATCGTTATCCATTACCGACTAAGTACTATACGGAGAACAAGGTTCGCAAATATGGCGCTCATGGTACAAGTCATCAGTATGTTGCCAAGGAAGCCGCCAAAACGCTTGGTAAGCCACTTGAAGAGTTGAAGCTAATTACTTGTCATATTGGGAATGGCGCTTCTATTACAGCGGTTGATAAAGGAATTTCTGTAGATACTTCAATGGGCTTTACTCCGCTAGGTGGCGTGATGATGGGAACTCGCACAGGGGATATTGATCCGGCGATTATTCCTTATTTGATAGAGCATACAGAAGATTTTAATACACCAGAAGACATCAATTATATTTTAAACAAACAGTCTGGGCTTCTAGGAGTATCTGAAACATCAAGTGATATGCGCGACATTATTGCAGGAATGCATGAGGGTAATCATAATTGTAAACTGGCTTTTGACATTTTTGTTGATCGCATTCAAAAACATATCGGTCAATATTTTGCTGTTTTAAATGGTGCGGATGCGATTATTTTCACAGCTGGCATCGGAGAAAATTCTGATGAGGTGCGCGAAGCTGTTATTTCAGGTCTATCTTGGTTTGGTTGCGATATTTTACCGGAAAAAAATGTACGTGGAGCTGAAGGGATCATCTCAAGTGATGCTGCTAAGGTGAAAGTGCTTGTCATTCCTACAGATGAAGAATTAGTTATTGCACGTGATGTTGAGCGATTCAAAAACCAAAAATAAAACTTGGAATTTACAAGTCATAATATTTAAGAAGAGAAGCTGAGACAGACAGCCATGAGTGCGCAGCAATCATGGCTGTCTGTCTCACTCTCTTTCATTTTTAGTTTGAAAAAAGATTGTTGAAGTGATTACCTAATGCTCCTGGAACATAAAATGTGAATAAAAATGTCTGAATCAACCGTACAGGTAGGAGAATGAGCTGTTTAAAAGTCTTTTGATTTCCTCTATACTTTCTTTTTGAACTATACCAATTTTCTTGTTGACAAATTCACAATAAAATTATATACTGATTTCGCTTGTTTTGGATAGCTAGGATTAGACTATACCAATTTATAAAACGAAGGAGGAGATAGCAGACTTCTGAAAGTTGTTTGCTATAAATAATAGTATGTGTGGAATCGTTGGAGTTGTTGGAAATCGAAATGCAACAGATATTTTAATGCAAGGTCTAGAAAAATTAGAATACCGGGGTTATGATTCGGCTGGGATTTTTGTGACCAATGGGAAAACATCTAGTTTGGTGAAATCAGTTGGTCGCATAGCTGATCTTCGTGCAAAAATCGGGATTGACGTGGCTGGAACTGCTGGTATTGGCCATACACGTTGGGCAACGCATGGAAAACCAAGCGAAAGCAATGCGCATCCGCATACTTCTCAAACGGGACGCTTTGTTTTGGTGCATAATGGTGTGATTGAAAATTACCTAGACATCAAGAACACTTATCTTGCTGGACATGATTTGAAAGGTCAAACGGATACAGAAATTGCGGTTCACTTGATTGGAAAATTCGTTGAGGAAGAGAATTTATCAGTTCTTGAAGCATTCAAAAAAGCTCTTCATATTATTGAAGGCTCTTATGCCTTTGCTTTGATGGATGCTGAAGATGCAGATACAGTTTATGTTGCCAAAAATAAATCCCCTCTTTTGGTTGGCTTAGGAGAAGGCTACAATATGGTCTGCTCGGATGCTATGGCAATGATCCGTGAAACAAGTGAATTTATGGAAATTCACGACAAAGAATTGGTTATTGTGACAAAAGACGGTGTCCAAGTGCAAGATTATGATGGCAATCCTGTTGAGCGTGAAAGTTACACAGCAGAGCTTGATTTGTCTGACATTGGTAAAGGCACTTATCCTTACTACATGTTGAAGGAAATTGATGAGCAGCCAACTGTGATGCGCAAACTCATTCAAGCTTACACCGATGAAAATGATCAAGTTTCAGTAGATCCAGCCATTATCAAAGCTGTTCAAGAAGCGGACCGTTTGTATATTCTTGCGGCTGGGACATCTTACCATGCTGGTTTTGCGACCAAGCGCATGCTAGAAGAATTGACAGACACGCCGGTTGAATTGGGGATTTCTTCTGAATGGGGCTACAGATGGCCATTGCTTAGCAAGAAACCAATGTTTATCTTGATCAGCCAATCTGGCGAAACAGCCGACAGCCGTCAGGTTTTGGTCAAAGCCAATGCTATGGGAATTCCAAGTTTGACGGTGACCAATGTACCGGGTTCAACTTTGTCTCGTGAAGCGACTCACACGATGTTACTTCATGCAGGGCCAGAGATTGCAGTTGCTTCTACAAAAGCTTACACAGCACAAATTGCGACTCTAGCATTCCTTGCGAAAGCAGTTGGAGATGCCAATGGCAATGAAAAAGCGAAGCAGTTTGATTTAGTGCATGAATTATCCATTGTAGCGCAAGCGATTGAGGCGACGCTATCTGAAAAAGATAGCATTGACGAAAAAGTGCGTGATCTGCTTGCTACAACACGCAATGCTTTCTATATTGGTCGAGGGCAAGACTATTATGTTGCCATGGAAGCCAGCTTGAAATTAAAAGAAATTTCCTATATCCAGTGTGAAGGATTTGCTGCGGGAGAGTTAAAACATGGAACGATTTCCTTGATTGAAGACGGTACGCCAGTAATCGCCTTAATTTCGTCCGATGAGCAATTGGCCAGTCATACTCGTGGGAATGTATCAGAAGTGGTGGCGCGTGGTGCAAATGTTTTGACCGTTGTAGAAGAAAATGTAGCAAAAGAAGGAGACGATATTGTTTTAATGTCTGTTCATCCATATTTGTCACCAATTTCTATGGTCGTGCCCACACAGTTGATTGCCTATTTTGCAACATTGCATCGTGGACTTGACGTAGATAAACCACGGAATTTAGCTAAGTCTGTGACAGTTGAATAATACCTATGAAGAATCATCAAGTGTTGACTTGGTGATTTTTTGTTCCATTGAGATAAAGTAGAAGTCTGATTTTAAAAAATTATGTAAAATATAAAATTTTAAACTAGAAAGACTAATATTAAAGTAAAGCCAGTCAGAAAAGAAAAACAAAAATTATGTAAATTTTTTCTAAAAATCTATTGACTTTTTTATTTTTATAGTATATAATTACATTTGTAAACGGAAAGGAATAAAATCCGTTACACTCATCCAAACAAGATGAAATTCTTAGCTGCGCTCAGTTAAAGGGATTTCATCTCTATTTTGGGAGAGGATTAAAATTATGTAAAATATTAACTGCCTTTTATAAATATAAATCCAAAAGATAGAGTTGCTCACTTTGTCTTATATTTTAAGCAGTTGCAAAAATTATGTAAAATAACAAGTGAGGTACAGATATGAACAACAACTACAACAACTTTGATAACATGGATGATCTTTTCAACCAATTGATGGGAAGAATGGGCGGTTTTAATAGTGAAAATCGACGTTATCTCATCAATGGACGTGAAGTAACACCAGAAGAATTTGCACAATACCGAGCAACGGGAAAACTGCCGAAACAAGCAGTAGAGGGTCAAAACCCGCAAATGCAAGGGCAAGCAGGTGCTCCAAAGCAAGATGACATTTTAGCAAAATTGGGTCGCAATTTGACAGAAGAAGCGCGCCAAGATATGCTCGATCCCGTTATTGGGCGCAATAAGGAAATTCAGGAAACAGCAGAAATTCTGTCTCGTCGGACGAAGAATAATCCAGTGCTAGTCGGAGATGCTGGGGTTGGTAAGACCGCAGTTGTCGAAGGTTTGGCACAAGCGATTGTCAACGGCGATGTCCCTGCTGCTATTAAAAATAAGGAAATTATTTCTGTAGATATTTCTGGCTTAGAAGCAGGTACGCAATATCGCGGCAGTTTTGAAGAGAATATTCAAAATCTGGTATCTGAAGTGAAAGAAGCGGGTAATGTCATTCTCTTCTTTGATGAAATTCATCAAATCCTTGGTGCTGGAAGCACAGGCGGTGATAGTGGATCAAAAGGTCTAGCAGATATTTTGAAACCAGCTTTATCTCGTGGGGATTTAACAGTGATTGGTGCGACGACGCAAGATGAATACCGCAATACCATTTTGAAAAATGCGGCTTTGGCTCGCCGTTTCAATGAAGTAAAAGTAAATGCTCCGTCTGCAGAAGATACTTATAAGATTTTGCAAGGAATTCGTGATTTGTACGAAAAACACCACAATGTTATCTTGCCAGATGAAGTGTTAAAAGCAGCTGTGGATTATTCGATTCAATATATTCCGCAACGCAGTTTGCCAGATAAAGCGATTGACCTAGTGGATGTGACAGCAGCTCACTTGGCAGCTCAACACCCTGTTACAGACGTACACGCCGTGGAACGTGAAATCGCAGAGCAAAAGGCCAAACAAGAAGCTGCAGTTGAAAAAGAAGATTTTGAAACGGCTTTGAATGCTAAGATGCGCATTGAAGAGCTGGAAAAGAAAATTGAAAATCATACAGAAGACATGAAAGTGACAGCAACTGTCAATGATGTGGCAGAGTCTGTAGAGCGCATGACGGGTATTCCTGTTTCTCAAATGGGCAGCAGCGATATTGAGCGCTTGAAAGAAATGAATGCGCGCTTGAAAACAAAAGTCATTGGACAAAATGAAGCAGTTGAAGCGGTGGCGCGTGCTATTCGGAGAAATCGTGCAGGTTTTGATGAAGGCAATCGTCCGATTGGTAGCTTCCTCTTTGTCGGACCAACTGGTGTCGGAAAAACAGAGCTAGCTAAGCAATTAGCGCTTGATATGTTTGGTACAAAAGATGCGATTATTCGTTTGGATATGTCTGAATACTCTGACCGTACAGCCGTGTCGAAGCTGATTGGTACAACAGCTGGTTATGTGGGATATGATGACAATAGCAATACGTTGACAGAACGTGTTCGTCGCAATCCTTACTCAATCATTCTGCTAGATGAAATCGAAAAAGCAGACCCACAAGTCATCACGCTGTTACTGCAAGTCTTAGATGATGGTCGTTTGACAGATGGACAAGGAAATACTGTCAACTTTAAGAATACGGTTATTATCGCTACTTCTAACGCAGGATTTGGTTATGAAAGCTTTACAGGCGACGAAGAAAAGGATATGAAAATTATGGATCGGTTGAAACCATACTTCCGTCCAGAATTCTTGAACCGGTTCAATGCGGTTATTGAATTCTCACATCTTGGTAAGGAAGACTTGGCTGAAATTGTAGAATTGATGCTGGATGAAGTCAACCAAACGCTTGCTAAGAAAGACATCACTCTGACGGTAACAGATGCCGCAAAAGCTTATCTAGCAGAAGAAGGTTACGATGAAGTCATGGGTGTTCGTCCGCTGCGCCGTGTGATTGAACAACAAATCCGTGACAAAGTAACAGATTATCATCTGGATCATTTGGATGTGAAACATCTCTTAGCTGATCTGAAAGATGGTGAATTAGTCATTGAGGAAGCAACAGATGATTCAGCTACAAAAGCATAATTCTCCAGAGAAGTGGGCAGTTTCCTATGATTGTAGAACAATCGTAGAAGCTGTTCAGCTTCTTTTTTTATTCCCCATATTTTTCACAGTCCAAGAGTGAACAGTTGCTTGTGTAATTCTTGGTCTTTTTGTTACCGCTTACATGGTTTATAATAGGCTTATAAAGAACAAATAAAATAGAAAAAGGAGAGTTAAAATGAACATCATTTTAAACATTCTGAACTGGTTCTCGCAAAACATTTTGCAGAATCCGGCCTTCTTTGTAGGTCTCTTGGTTCTAATTGGCTATGCTCTGTTGAAAAAGCCAGCGCATGATGTCTATGCCGGTTTCATCAAAGCGACAGTTGGTTATATGCTGTTGAACGTTGGTGCTGGAGGTTTGGTAACAACTTTCCGTCCGATTTTGGCGGCTTTGAACTTTAAGTTTAAGATTGGTGCGGCGGTTATTGACCCATACTTTGGACTAACAGCGGCAAATACAAAGATTTCAGAAGAATTTCCAAACTTTGTCGGAGCAGCAACAACAGCACTTTTGATTGGTTTTGGTGTCAATATCCTGCTCGTTGCTCTTCGGAAAATTACGAAAGTGCGGACGCTGTTCATTACAGGTCATATCATGGTGCAACAAGCAGCAACCGTTTCATTGATGGTTCTTCTCCTTGTTCCTCAATTGCGTAATAGCTGGGGCGTGCTGGCAATCGGTGTCATCTGTGGACTTTACTGGGCAGTCAGCTCTAATATGACAGTAGAAGCAACACAACGTCTGACAGGTGGTGGCGGTTTTGCGATTGGTCACCAACAACAATTTGCGATTTGGTTTGTGGATAAAGTTGCAGACAAATTTGGCAAGAAAGAAGAAAATCTTGACAATTTGAAGTTGCCAAAATTCTTGTCTATTTTCCATGATACAGTGGTTGCTTCGGCGACATTGATGTTGGTTTTCTTTGGAGCCATTCTCTTAATCTTGGGTCCAGATATCATGTCCAATGCAAAAGTCATTACATCAGGTACAGTTTACAATCCTGCTAAGCAAGACTTTTACATGTATATCATTCAAACAGCCTTCACTTTCTCCGTTTATCTCTTTGTCTTGATGCAAGGTGTACGGATGTTCGTAGCAGAATTGACCAATGCCTTCCAAGGTATCTCTAACAAATTGCTTCCTGGTTCATTCCCAGCTGTGGACGTTGCAGCTTCTTACGGTTTTGGTTCACCAAATGCAGTGCTTTCAGGATTTGCTTTTGGTTTAATTGGTCAATTGATTACGATTATGCTCTTGATTGTCTTTAAGAATCCAATTCTCATTATCACCGGTTTCGTTCCAGTATTCTTTGACAATGCAGCGATTGCAGTTTATGCGGATAAACGTGGTGGCTGGAAAGCAGCGGTTATCCTGTCCTTTATTTCAGGTGTGCTGCAAGTGGCACTCGGTGCTCTCTGTGTAGCGCTTCTCGGTCTTGCTTCTTACGGCGGTTACCATGGAAATATTGACTTTGAATTCCCATGGCTTGGATTTGGCTATCTTTTCAAATATCTTGGCATTGTAGGTTACATTCTTGTTTGTGTATTCTTGCTGATTATTCCACAACTACAATTTGCCAAAGCAAAAGACAAGGAAGCCTACTATCGTGGTGATGTTCAAGCAGAAGAATAAAAATAGATTTAAATATTGGAGGAAAATAATATGGTTAAGGTATTAACAGCGTGCGGAAATGGCATGGGCTCATCTATGGTGATTAAGATGAAAGTAGAAAATGCTCTGCGAAAATTAGGACAAACAGATTTTACCGTCAATTCTTGCAGTGTTGGAGAAGCAAAAAGCCTTGCTTCTGGTTATGATATTGTCATTGCTTCTCTTCATTTGATTCATGAATTGGATGGACGGACAAATGGTAAATTGATTGGTCTGGATAATCTGATGGATGACAAAGAAATCACTGAAAAACTATCACAAGTACTGGAATGATGCGGCTAGAGGTTTGTCTCAGCCTCGTCGCTTAAGAAATTGATATAGAGGCTTTGGACGTTTGTCCAAGCCTCATTCGCTTAAAAGGATAGGTGAAACTGAAAACATAGGGAAGCTCAAGTCTATTGTGTTTTTAAAGAAGCAGAAGATTTCTCTTTGCCAATCCGTTTTGAGTTTCCATTTTCTACGAAAGGAAGAAGCCATGAATTTAAAGCAAGCATTGATTGAAAACAAATCCATTCGTTTAGGGCTTTCTGCTTCGACTTGGCAAGAAGCGGTCAAACTTTCTGTTGACCCTTTGATTGAAAGCGGAGCTGTTAAGCCTGAATATTATGATGCAATCATCAAATCCACAGAAGGATATGGTCCTTATTATATTTTGATGCCGGGTATGGCGATGCCACATGCTCGTCCAGAAGCTGGTGTACAAAAAGATGCCTTCTCTTTGGTGACTTTGAAAGAGCCTGTAACTTTCTCAGACGGGAAAGGCGTGAGTGTCTTGTTAGCTCTTGCAGCAACGAGTTCAAAAATTCATACGAGTGTTGCCATTCCGCAGATTATTGCCCTCTTTGAATTGGAAAATTCTATTGACCGTTTGCTGGCATGTCAAACAGAAGCAGAAGTTTTAGCCTTAATTGATGAATCAAAAGATAGTCCTTATTTAGAAGGATTGGATTTAGATAGTTAGTAAATGGTTGTGTTTCAATCCATTAGAAAAGAATAGAAAGAGAGAAAATTATGTCAAAACGTCTTCCAAATTTACAAGTTGCACTAGATCATTCAGACTTGCAAGGAGCCATTAAAGCGGCTGTGTCGGTCGGGCATGAAGTAGATGTTATTGAAGCAGGAACAGTTTGCCTCCTGCAAGTAGGCAGTGAGTTGGTAGAAGTGCTGCGTAGTTTATTTCCTGATAAAATCATCGTAGCCGACACTAAATGTGCTGACGCTGGTGGGACAGTTGCTAAAAATAATGCCGTACGCGGTGCGGATTGGATGACCTGCATTTGCTGTGCAACGATTCCAACTATGAAAGCCGCTCTAAAAGCGATTCAAGAAGAACGTGGCGAGCGAGGTGAGATTCAAATTGAACTTTACGGAGACTGGACTTATGAGCAAGCTCAGACTTGGCTTGATGCTGGCATTTCACAGGCTATTTATCACCAATCACGCGATGCACTTCTTGCTGGTGAAACTTGGGGTGAAAAAGATCTCAATAAAGTTAAGAAATTGATTGAAATGGGCTTCCGTGTGTCTGTGACGGGTGGTTTGAATGTGGACACGCTCAAACTTTTTGAAGGAGTGGATGTCTTTACCTTTATTGCTGGACGTGGCATTACAGAAGCTGAAAATCCAGCAGCAGCTGCGCGTGCTTTCAAAGACGAAATCAAACGAATCTGGGGGTAAGTCATGGCACGTTCGATTGGAATTTATGAAAAGGCGACGCCGAAGCATTTTTCTTGGCGGGAACGGTTAGAATTTGCTAAGGAAATGGGATTTGACTTTGTGGAAATGTCGGTTGATGAAAGCGATGCTCGGCTGGCACGTCTCACTTGGTCCAAAGAAGAACGTCTAGAACTTATCAAAGCCATCTATGATACAGGTGTGCGGATTCCAAGCATTTGCTTTAGCGGTCATCGGCGCTATCCTTTGGGCTCAAATGATCCTGAGCTAGAAGCCAAATCGCTTGAAACGATGAAACAATGTATCGAATTAGCACAGGATTTAGGCGTGCGGGTCATTCAATTAGCCGGCTATGATGTTTATTATGAAGAAAAATCACCCGAAACACGCGCCCGTTTTTTAAAAAATCTACGACGAGCATGTGATTGGGCTGAGCAGGCGCAGGTCATGCTGGCAATTGAAATTATGGATGACCCATTTATCAACAGCATTGAAAAATATCTGGCTGTGGCAAAAGGAATCAATTCACCTTATCTCTTTGCCTATCCAGATACAGGCAATGTTTCTGCTTGGCATAATGACCTCTGGAGTGAATTTTACCTTGGTCATCAGGCAATTGCTGCGCTGCACTTAAAAGATACCTATGCCGTGACAGAGCATTCTAAAGGGCAATTTCGCGATGTACCTTTTGGTGAAGGCTGTGTCAATTGGGAAGAAATGTTTGCCGTTTTGAAGAAAACCAATTACCAAGGTCCGTTTTTGATTGAAATGTGGTCTGAAAATTGTGAAACGGTGGAAGAAACCAAAGCTGCTATCAAAGAAGCGCAAGATTTCCTTTATCCACTCATTGAGAAAGCGGGGTTATGAAATGTTAGTACCAGAATTACGAGAACGTGTCTATAAAGCCAATATGGAACTTCCAGAGCATGGTTTGGTGAAATTTACCTGGGGCAATGTCTCGGCGATTGACCGCGAAAAGGGCTTGATTGCCATTAAACCTTCCGGTGTGGCGTATGAAAATCTATCTCCAGAAAATATGGTTGTGACAGATTTGGATGGCAATATTGTCGAAGGTGATCTCAATCCGTCATCAGATTTGCCGACGCATATTGAGTTGTACAAAGCATTTCCAGAAGTGGGTGGCATTGTTCATACGCACTCGACAGAAGGCGTGGCTTGGGCGCAGGCGGGTCGCGATATTCCTTGTTATGGTACGACGCATGCTGACACTTTCTACGGTGCTATTCCTTGCGCTCGTGCTTTGACAACTGAAGAAATCAATGGCGAGTATGAAAAAGAAACTGGTAAAGTCATTGTTGAAGAATTTGCCAAGCGTGGCTTAGATCCGCTCGCAGTAGCGGGTGTGACTGTCCGCAACCATGGACCATTTGCTTGGGGCAAGGACGAAAAGTCTGCTGTTTATAATGCAGTTGTCCTTGAAGAAGCTGCTCGTATGGCACGCTATACGGAAGCTATCAATCCAACTGTTGCAGAAGTACCGCAAGATCTCAAAGATAAGCATTACTTGCGGAAACACGGAAAGAACGCTTACTACGGACAGAAAAAGTAATTATGAAAAATCAAGGAGGAGGACGACTACCATGATTGAGAATAGTCATGATGTTGGTTCCTCGCCTTGCTTTTCTCATTTTGCTATGAAAAAGCGCTAAAAATGACCAAAATAACGAATAAATTTTTTCAGTCTCATGTGAATGATATGTGAAAAATGTTATAATGGTTTGCAATCCCTTTCAAGGAGTAAATGATGATATTATTGGATCAAACAAGTTGTGACTTACTAAGATACCTCATTCAGTTGGAAGAGCCAGAAACGATTATGACCATTTCACGGGCGACGAATCAATCGCGGAGGAAAATTTATTATCATTTAGAAAAAATCAATGATGCCTTAGCAGAGGCTGGTGAGGTGATTAGCAGTAGTCCGAGAGTAGGGATTGTCTTAACTGCACAGCAAAAGGAATTATGCCAATCCTTGCTGGAAGGAGTCGATTCTTATAGTTATGTCATGAGCATGACCGAGCGCATGCAGCTGACTGTGCTTTATATCTGTATTGCTAAGGAGCGTGTGACTATTGAAAAACTGATGGAATTGACAGAGGTATCTCGGAATACGGTTCTCAATGATTTGAATGAAATCCGCAATCAGCTAGCTTCGGAGCAGTATCAAGTTAATCTCACTTCCACGAAAGCGCAAGGATATTTTTTAAAATGTCATCCGCTCAATAAAATCCAATATGTTCATTCTCTTTTGTACCACATTTTTGCAGAGGGAAACCATAGTTTTGTAACGATTTTAACGGAGAAGATAAAAAACTTTGTCGGTGAAGAAATTCTTCTGTCCGATGATTTACAGGATTTTCTCAATCAAAGAGTGCAAGATGTGGAGCAGGATTTAGGCAAGAAAATCAATCGCCATGAAATCAAATTCATGCTGCAAGTTTTGCCCTATCTGCTGTTGAGCTGTCGCAATATGGCTTTAAATGAGGAAGAACAGGAAGACTTGAAGCGTGAGTTTACTTTGATTCGCAAGCGGATAGAATACCAAGCTGCTAAGCATTTGAATAGCAATTTACATGTAACATTTGGCTTGCAATTAAATGACATTGAGATTTCTCTCTTAGCCGTTCTGTTGCTTTCTTACCGAAAGGACAGGGATATTCATGCAACCAGTCAAGATTTTGTCCAATTAAAAGAAGCGATTGATGAGTTTATCTGGCGTTTTGAAGTTAGTTCGCACTTTGAAATTGAAAATAAAGAAGATTTGTTGCGAAATCTCTTGACACATTGCAAGGCTCTATTATTTCGTAAAACTTACGGCATTTTGTCTAAAAATCCGCTGACGAGACAAATCAAGGAAAAATATGCGGAGTTGTTTGCAGTCACCAAGTCTTGCTCTGTGATTTTGGAGGAAGCATGGCTCATTTCACTAACCGATGATGAAGTTGCTTACCTTGCCTTACACATGGGTGGATTTTTAAAGCACAATCATGCTGAAAAACAAGATGCCAAACGAATTTATTTAGTGTGTGATGAGGGAGTCGCTGTGCAGAAATTGCTACTCAAACAGTGCTTGTATCATTTGCCAAATGAAAATTTAGGCGCTGTTTTTACGACAGAGCAATTCAAAAGCGTCGAAGATATTTTAGATGTGGATTTATTGATTACGACAAATGACGGGTTGGAAACCACTCTGCCAACGATACAAGTTCAGCCTATTTTGGATTATGAAGATGTATTAAATATTACTTCTTTTGTCAAAGATCAAACTCTTTCAACTAAAGGAGTACGATTTAGTCAAGAGTTAGAGCACCTCTTAGCGTCTTACATCAAAGATTCAGCTCGGACACAAGAGCTGAAAAATAAAATTCAAAAACTTGTCAACGAAGAATTATTATCAACTTCAACGGAAGAATGAAAGAATGGATGACTAGCTAGGGATAGAATTCCCGGCTTTTTTAAGTACTAAAAATAGTCCAATCTTGAACACAGCCTTGTGTTTTATTTGGTCTTTTTTTCTCTCTTAGAGCAGATTATACTAAAGATAGAAATATAACATTATCTTGAGGAGGAACAATCATGCCAAATGTAAAAGAAATTACAAGAGAATCTTGGATTTTATCCACTTTCCCAGAATGGGGAACCTGGCTCAATGAAGAAATTGAAGAAGAAGTTGTGCCAGAAGGCAACTTTGCTATGTGGTGGCTAGGCAACTGTGGTGTCTGGATTAAGACGCCAGGCGGAGCTAATGTTGTTATGGATCTTTGGTCTAACCGCGGAAAATCAACTAAAAAGGTCAAAGATATGGTGCGGGGACATCAAATGGCAAATATGGCAGGCGTCCGTAAATTGCAGCCAAATCTCCGTGTGCAACCAATGGTGATTGACCCATTTGCGATTAATGAACTGGACTATTATCTGGTATCGCATTTCCACAGCGACCATATTGACATCAATACTGCTGCAGCTATCGTCAATAATCCAAAATTAAATCATGTGAAATTTGTCGGTCCTTACGAATGTGGCGAAATTTGGAAAAAATGGGGTGTTCCAGAAGAACGCATTATGATTATCAAACCGGGTGAAAGCTTTGAGTTTAAAGATATAAAGGTTACAGCTGTGGAATCCTTTGACCGAACCTGCTTAGTGACACTTCCAGTTGACGGTGCGGATGCTCGAGACGGTGAGCTGAAAGGGCTTGCTGTAACTGACGAAGAAATGGCGCGTAAGGCAGTCAACTACGTCTTTGAAACGCCGGGCGGTACGATTTATCATGGCGCAGATTCTCACTTCTCAAACTATTTTGCCAAACATGGAAAAGATTTCAATATTGATGTAGCGATTAACAACTACGGTGACAACCCAATCGGTATTCAAGACAAGATGACTTCGATTGATTTGCTTCGTATGGCTGAAAATCTGCGTGCCAAAGTCATTATTCCAGTTCACTACGACATCTGGTCTAATTTCATGGCTTCAACAGATGAGATTCTTGCCCTCTGGAAAATGCGCAAAGAGCGCTTGCAATATCAATTCCATCCATTCATTTGGGAAGTTGGCGGTAAATACACTTATCCGCAAGACAAAGACAGAATTGAATACCACCATCCACGTGGTTTTGATGATTGCTTCGAGCACGATTCAAATATTCAATTTAAGGCTTTACTATAAAAAATTAAGTGGGAATTATCCGTATACATTGCGATATGCGGATAATTTTCATATAATGATAGTGTAGAATAATTGCTACTGAAAGGGTAGTATTATAAAAGGAGAATTCAATGTCAAATTTATCTGTCAATGCCATTCGTTTTTTGGGAATTGATGCTATTGAAAAATCAAAATCTGGTCACCCAGGTGTTGTCATGGGCGCAGCTCCGATGGCTTATGACTTGTTTACCAAGCAAATGCGTGTGAATCCAGAAGTACCAAATTGGGTCAATCGCGATCGTTTTGTATTATCAGCAGGCCACGGCTCTATGCTGCTCTATGCACTTCTTCACTTGTCTGGTTTTCAAGATGTCACAATGGACGAAATCAAGAACTTCCGTCAATGGGGTTCTAAGACGCCTGGACATCCAGAATTTGGACACACGGCTGGTGTAGATGCGACAACTGGACCCCTTGGTCAAGGAATTTCGATGGCAACTGGTTTTGCGCAAGCAGAACGTTTCCTAGCTGCTAAGTACAACCGTGAAGGCTATACTATCTTTGACCACTATACCTATGTCATCTGTGGTGACGGGGACTTAATGGAAGGTGTGTCTGCTGAAGCGGCTTCTTATGCTGGACTGCAAAAGCTAGATAAGCTCATCGTTCTTTATGATTCAAACGACATCAATTTGGACGGAGAAACGAAAGATTCCTTTACAGAAAGTGTTCGTGACCGTTACAATGCTTACGGTTGGCACACAGCTTTGGTTAAAGATGGAACAGACTTAGAAGCGATCAATGCGGCGATTGAAGCTGCAAAAATTTCTGGCAAACCTTCCTTGATTGAAGTCAAAACGGTCATTGGTTATGGCTCACCAAATAAACAAGGGACAAATGCTGTTCATGGAGCACCTCTTGGTGCAGAAGAAGCAGCCGCTACTCGCAAAGCTCTTTCTTGGGATTACGCACCATTTGAAATTCCAGAAGAGGTGTACGAAGATTATCGGGTTAATGTTGCAGAACGCGGCAAAGCTGCTTATGATGCTTGGGCAAAACTCGTTGAAGAATACAAACAAGCCTATCCTGATTTAGCTGATGAAGTTGCTGCCATTATTGCGGGACAAGACCCAGTTGAGATTCAGCCAGAAGATTTCCCAGTAGTAGAAACAGGTTTCTCACAAGCCACTCGTAATTCTAGCCAAGATGCTTTAAATGCTGCTGCAAAAGTTCTCCCAACTTTCCTTGGTGGCTCTGCTGACCTTGCTCATTCTAATATGACTTATATCAAAGAAGACGGTTTGCAAGATGATGCCCACCGTCTTAACCGCAATATTCAATTCGGTGTGCGTGAATTTGCTATGGGAACTATTTTGAATGGTATGGCGCTTCACGGGGGACTTCGTGTTTATGGCGGTACGTTCTTTGTCTTCTCAGACTATGTTAAAGCGGCTGTTCGCTTGTCAGCTCTGCAAGGTTTGCCTGTGACCTATGTCTTTACACATGACTCAATCGCAGTTGGTGAAGACGGTCCAACTCATGAGCCGATTGAGCATTTAGCAGGACTTCGTGCCATTCCAAACCTCAATGTTTTGCGTCCAGCAGATGCGCGTGAAACACAGGCGGCTTGGTACTTGGCACTCAAGAGTCAATCAACCCCGACAGCTCTTGTTCTCACCCGTCAAAACTTGACAGTTGAAGCTGGAACTGACTTTGACAAGGTGGCGAAAGGAGCTTATGTTGTATATGAAACAGCAAATGGTTTTGATACAATTCTTCTGGCATCTGGTTCTGAAGTTAACTTAGCTGTTGCAACTGCTAAAGAGTTGGAAGTACAAGGAGAAAAGGTTCGTGTTGTCAGCGTACCGTCAACAGACATCTTTGATGCACAAGACGCTGCTTACAAAGAAGAAATTTTACCAAATGCAGTTCGTCGCCGTGTTGCTATCGAAATGGCTGCAACCCAGTCTTGGTACAAATATGTCGGACTTGACGGAGCTGTTATCGGTATTGACAAATTCGGTGCTTCTGCTCCAGCTGCTAAGGTAATGGAAGAATATGGTTTCACCGTTGCTCATGTCGTAGAAGTTGTGAAAAATTTGAAATAGTAACTATCAAGAAGAACCGAGGCTTGCTTTGCTTCGGTTTTTCTAACTAGAAATGCTATAATGAAAATAGGAAATTTTATCTCGGAGGTGTGAAGATGACAAAGGAAAGTATGATTTATCAGCTGTTGGATGAATTGAAAATTTCTTATAATCGTCTGGATCATGAACCAATTTCTTCCGTTATTGAGGCGGCTGAAAAAGGAATTGTCTTACCGGGGCAACAGGTCAAAAATCTCTTTTTGAAAAATAAAAAGGGACGTCAATTTTATTTGGTCATTTTGCGGGACGAAAAAACGGCAGATATCAAGCATTTGGCAGAAATCCTTGATGAAAAACGATTATCATTTGCCAATGATAAGGAGCTGGAGGAGCTTTTACAGGTAGAGCCAGGTGCGGTTACACCCTTTGGGCTGCTTTTTGATAAGGAAAAGAAAGTCCAGCTGATTGTGGACGAGGAGGTTGATCCGAACTTGACCGTGGGTTTTCATCCTTTTGTCAATACAACAACGCTCAATATCGCTTATGCTGACTTTTTACGCTTTTTGGAAAAAGCAGAGCATACTGTCAAAAGAATTCGCTGCTAGTCAGGCTTAAGGAGGAATCCTTTTAGAAATTTCAGCCCCTCCTTGTAAATTCTCTAGGAATCTGCTATAGTAGATAATATATGAAATCTAAAGGAGACTAAAATGGGTAACGGTTTTTCAATTTTAATCATGTTGGTTGTGATGATGGGCTTGATGTTCTTCATGCAACGTTCTCAAAAGAAACAAGCAGACAAACGGATGGAAAGCTTGAACAAACTACAAAAAGGATATGAAGTCATTACGATTGGTGGCTTGTATGGTACGGTTGATGAAGTTGATACTGAAAAGAAAATGGTTGTTCTCGATGTAGATGGTGTTTACTTGACATTTGAATTAACAGCTATTAAGACCGTATTGCCTCTCACAGAGGGAATCACAGCAGTTGCTGGTGCAGACGGAAGTGTTGATATGTCAGAAGATACAGCTATTGAAGAAGAATAGTAGTGTTTTAAGCTAGAAAAAGGGATTGGAGTTTCTCCAGTTCTTTTATTTTTGCTTGAAAGGTTTCTTTTACAATTTATAAGAATAATTCTTTTTCTACTTTGACGTCGCCAATTAGCTATTTTGATGCCAAAGCCCAACCAAGTAACAAATATTCCCTTAGCAGAATAGGAATTTTAAAAAGATAAAGCATTTAATTTTTATCGTAAAATAATGTGAAAAAGAAGTTGGAGCCAAAAATTTCTATGTTTCGGCTTCTTTTTTATCTGAAATTTATCATAAATCCCATTTTTAGAGGATTTATGATATAATGAAATGTAAAACTTTATTAGGAAAACAAGCAGATGTTTAGTTTTAAGAAAAAAGAAAAAATTGAAGTTCCATTACAAATCCCAAGACATATCGGTATTATTATGGACGGGAATGGTCGTTGGGCTAAAAAGAGAATGCAGCCACGCGTTTTCGGACACAAGTCTGGAATGGAAGCTTTGCAAAACGTTACCATTGCAGCTAAAGAGTTGGGTGTCCAAGTATTGACGGTTTACGCTTTCTCCACAGAAAATTGGTCGCGTCCTGAAAAAGAAGTCAGCTTTATCATGAACTTGCCGGTTGAATTTTACGACCGTTATGTGCCTGAGTTGCATAGAAATAACGTAAAAATTCAAATGATTGGGGATACGGAGCGGCTACCTAAGGCAACGTATGATGCGCTTTGCAAAGCAGAAGAATTAACGCGGCTCAACACAGGCTTGATTCTGAATTTTGCCTTGAATTATGGTGGTCGTGCTGAGATTGTTCAGGCGGTTAAAATGATTGCTCAAGATGTGTTAGATGCCAAGTTCAGTCCGGGCGAGATTGATGAAGAGATAATTGCCAATTATCTACAAACCAGCAATCTACCTCGATTATTGCGCGATCCGGATTTGGTCATTCGAACGAGCGGAGAATTGCGTTTGAGTAATTTCTTACCTTGGCAAAGTGCATATAGTGAGCTGTATTTTACAGACATTTTATGGCCGGATTTTGATGAGAAAGCTTTGAAAGCAGCTATTGAAGAATATAGTAAACGAAATCGTCGATTTGGCGGCGTGTAGGAGAATTTATGGATAAGGATTTACAAAGACGTGTTATTTTTGGCGGAGTGGCACTTGCTATCTTCATTCCAGTTTTGATGATAGGAGGCGCTCTTCTGCAAATTGGAATGGGGCTTCTAGCCATGTTGGGTGTTCATGAATTGCTGCAAATGAAAGGGCTGAGAAGTACCACACTAGAAGGTGTCTTAGCCATGTTAGCAGGTTTTGTGCTGACGATTCCACTCGAAAACTATTTGAAATTTTTGCCGGTAGACGGAAATGTTGTGGCCTATAGTTTAGTTGTTTTTCTTCTATTAGGCTCAACTGTTCTAGGGAAAAATTACAGTTTTGAAGATGCGGCTTATCCAATCGCTGCGAGTTTTTACGTGGGAATTGGCTTCAATGCTTTGCTAGATGCACGGGTGGCTGGTTTTGACAAAGTGCTCTTAGCCTTGTTTATCGTCTGGGCAACGGATAGCGGAGCTTACTTGGTCGGACGGAGATATGGCGTACGTCGCTTGGCTCCTCATGTTTCACCAAATAAAACTGTTGAGGGCAGCCTAGGTGGGATTGCTTCAGCAGTCCTTGTAACATTTATTTTTATGTTGTTTGATAGAAACGTTGCCGCACCTCAT
Organism: Streptococcus sp. HF-2466; assembly: GCF_015594645.1. Taxonomy (NCBI): domain Bacteria; kingdom Bacillati; phylum Bacillota; class Bacilli; order Lactobacillales; family Streptococcaceae; genus Streptococcus; species Streptococcus sp. HF-2466. The sequence goes on along the minus strand of NZ_JADNQU010000010.1, from coordinate 19,746 downwards.
CATATGTTTGTTATGCTTCTTTTCACAGTATTCTTTAGTATTGCAGGTCAGTTTGGGGACTTGGTAGAAAGTGCAATTAAGCGCCATTTTGGAGTCAAAGATTCTGGTAAATTTATACCCGGACATGGTGGTGTGTTAGATCGTTTTGACAGCATGCTGTTTGTCTTTCCCTTGATGCATTTCTTTGGATTGTTCTAATGAGAATGGTGAAATGAAGTGGGACAGACTAATGTGATTGTTTTGTAATCACTCACAGAAAAATGAAATCTGAGAAGATGACATAAAAAATCAATATTTCGCAAGAAATTGATTTTGTCATTTTACTTTGTGCAGTTGACTAGGGTTTGGTCGTCATGCCTTGCGTAGCAAGGGATTAGAACTGCCACTCAACAGTGATTGATTGGCACTAAAGTATCTAATCAATTGTGCATAGGAACTCTAAATTGACTAAAGTCAACAGAGTTTCTCATTACTGCGTTTTGTTGTAAAAATAATTATTGTAAGAGTCTGGGAAACGTTCCTTCCAGCCTCTTTGTGAATGAACTTTATAAGGAAATCTTAAGCCGAGTGAAGTAATTTTGATTTGCTGGGTACAATTCAGTAAGATGATCATGTCAGAAAGTAGAAAGGTTGGTGTAATGCAGTCTGGTATTATAGGAATTATCACCTTTATCATTGTTTTTGGAATTATTGTAGTTGTTCATGAGTTTGGACATTTCTATTTTGCGAAAAAATCGGGCATTTTGGTGCGGGAGTTTGCTATTGGAATGGGCCCGAAAATTTTTGCTCATATCGGAAAAGACGGCACGGCCTATACTATTCGGATGTTACCGCTGGGTGGCTATGTTCGTATGGCTGGTTGGGGTGAAGATTCGACTGAGATTAAAACCGGAACACCTGCTAGTTTGACTTTAAATGAGGCAGGCAAGGTCGTCCGAATCAACCTTTCGGGCAAGAAAATTGATCAAACTGCTCTGCCGATGAATGTGACGGGCTTTGATTTAGAAAACAAGCTTGAAATCACTGGTTTGGTACTAGATGAACAAAAGACCTATGCGGTTGACCATGATGCAACAATCGTAGAAGAAGACGGCACAGAGGTTCGGATTGCTCCGCTTGATGTGCAGTATCAAAATGCTAGTTTAGGCGGGCGCCTCATTACCAACTTTGCAGGACCGATGAACAATTTCATTTTGGGGATTGTAGCTTTTCTGTTGTTGATTTTCATGCAGGGTGGCGTTGCCAATCCCAATACAAATCACATTCGTGTCTTACAGGACGGTGCCTTGGCACAAGCTGGTGTAAAAAATAACGACCAGATTTTAAAAGTTGGTCAAGCCGAAATTAAGAATTGGTCGGATTTGACCCAAGCTGTTCAGTCTGAGACGAAAAACAGTAAAGGGCAATCAGAACTAAATGTGACGGTTAAAAGCGGAAATAAAGTTCGAGAGCTGACAGTTAAGCCTAAAAAAGAGCAAGGAAGATATCTATTAGGAGTGATGCCGGGCTTGAAATCAGATTTTCCGTCTATGATCGCGGGTGGGTTTAGCATGGCTTGGAACGCTAGTTTCCGCATCTTTGACGCTTTAAAAAATTTAATTTTCCACCCAGACATCAATAAACTAGGCGGTCCTGTGGCGATTTACAAAGCCAGTAGTGACGCTGCTAAAGGCGGTCTTGAAAGTGTTATCGCTTTATTAGCTATGCTATCTCTAAATATTGGTATTTTTAATCTCATTCCTATCCCAGCGCTTGACGGTGGAAAGATTGTGCTCAATCTTCTTGAAGCCATTCGGCGCAAGCCATTAAAACAGGAAACAGAAACCTATGTCACTTTAGCAGGTGTCGCCATTATGGTGGTGTTGCTGATTGCGGTGACTTGGAATGATATTATGAGAACCTTCTTTTAAAAGGTGAATTCTAAATAATAAATAAAAGGAAGAATTTATGAAACAAAGTAAAATGTTAATCCCAACACTACGTGAAATGCCTAGTGATGCACAAGTCATCAGTCATGCACTTATGCTGCGTGCGGGCTATGTCCGCCAAATTTCAGCAGGTGTTTACTCTTACTTACCATTGGCTAATCGCGTGATTGAAAAAGTAAAAAAAATCATGCGAGAAGAATTTGAAAAAATCGGTGCGGTCGAAATGTTAGCTCCAGCCCTCCTTAGTGCTGACCTTTGGCGTGAATCAGGTCGTTATGATACCTACGGTGAAGATCTCTATAAGTTAAAAAATCGCGAAGGTTCAGATTTTATCTTGGGGCCCACTCATGAAGAAACATTCACCGCAATTGTACGGGATTCTGTAAAATCTTATAAGCAATTACCGCTTAATCTTTATCAGATTCAGGCTAAATATCGTGATGAAAAGCGTCCTCGAAATGGCTTATTGCGGACACGTGAGTTTATCATGAAAGACGGTTATAGCTTCCATGCTAATTATGATAGCCTAGATGTGACTTACGATGAGTATAAGACGGCCTACGAGAATATTTTTACACGAAGTGAGGTTGATTTCAAAGGGATTATCGGTGACGGTGGTGCTATGGGTGGAAAGGATAGCCAAGAATTTATGGCCATTACACCTGACCGTACCAATCTTACTCGCTGGGTTGTCTTGGACAAGTCAGTCTCTAGCTTTGATGAAATTCCAGCAGACGTACAAGAAGCTATCAAGGAAGAATTGACAGGCTGGTTGGTGTCTGGTGAAGATACTGTTGTTTATTCGAGTGAGTCAGGATATGCTGCAAACCTTGAAATGGCAACAAATGAATACAAACCAAGCAATCGTGTTGTGGCCGAAGACGAATTAACTCGTGTAGAGACTCCGGATTGCAAGTCGATTGATGAAGTTGCTGCCTTTCTTCATATGGATGAAAGCCAGACAATCAAAACGTTGGTTTATATTGCTGATGAAAAACCGATTGTGGCTCTGCTTGTTGGAAATGATCAACTGAATGAAGTGAAGTTGAAAAATTATTTGGGTGCTGATTTCTTTGAACCGGCAAGCGAAGAAGAAGTTCGTGAACTGTTTGGTGCAAACTTTGGTTCTCTTGGACCTGTTCATCTTCCAGAAGATGTTCAAATCATCGCAGATCGCAAGGTGGAGGACGTTCGCAATGCAGTTGTTGGTGCGAATGAAGACGGTTATCATTTGACAGGTGTCAATCCAGGGCGAGACTTCACAGCAGAATATGTAGATATTCGCGAGGTGCGTGAAGGAGAAGTTTCACCAGACGGACAAGGCGTTTTGAAATTTGCACGCGGCATTGAAATTGGACATATCTTTAAATTAGGAACTCGTTATTCAGAAAGCATGAATGCGACTGTTTTAGATGAAAATGGTCGTGCAGTTCCTGTCGTAATGGGCTGCTATGGTATTGGTGTCAGTCGCCTTTTATCAGCTGTTATGGAGCAACACGCTCGTCTCTTTGTCAATAAGACACCAAAGGGAGACTATCGCTATGCTTGGGGAATCAATTTTCCAAAAGAATTGGCACCGTTTGATGTGCATCTAATCCCTGTAAATGTCAAAGACGAGGGAGCTCTTTCATTGACAGAACAACTAGAAGCAGAGCTGCTCAAAGCTGGCTACGAAGTTTTGACAGATGACCGCAATGAACGCGCAGGTGTGAAATTCAGCGATAGTGACTTGATTGGCCTACCAATCCGTGTGACGATCGGGAAAAAAGCAGCTGACCGCATCGTTGAAGTCAAAATTAAAGCGACAGGTGATACCATTGAAGTGCATGTTGACAATCTTCTTGAAACACTTGCAATTTTAACGAAGAAAGATAAATAAATAGGTCTAAAACAAGAGCTAAATTATCATTCAAAAAACAGGAAAAATCTTAATTGGAGACAATCCGAAAGAGATTTTGCCTGTTTTTTTTTGAGTTGATACTTTGCGTCGACTTGTTGGCGTGGGACAAAGAAGGACTGTTGAGGGAAATGTGTTTTACTTTGCTTTCATTTTTTACTATTTGAAGATAAAAAATAACTTTTTAGGGCATCTTCTGAGGAAACCTTTGAAATATTTTATACTAAAAAGGTAGAAAAAGGAGTTGAAATGAGAAAGATAAAAAATATTCTTCAAATGAGTTTGCTAATCGTTCTGACACAGATTGCTTTGGTATTGTTGACGATGCCGTTGTCCAAATCATTGACCTTTCAGCAGTCCAGTTTTGTATTTTTGTTCATTCTATTTTCTTGTGGCTTGCTTTATTTTCGCTATTTTTCCAGAGAATTAACAGATTTTAAATCAGAGATCTTAACGGCTCGTTACTGGCCCCTCCTGCGATTATCCTATCTCATGATGGTATTTATCAATGCCATAGGAGTTTATCTGATGATTTTAGAGGGGACGGCAGCTGTTTCAGAAAGTCAACAATTGTTTATGAGCCTGTTCATCCACTCCTCTCTTTTTTTGCTGGGTGTTGATGTGATAGCTCTGGTGCCTGAGGTTCGGTCATCTATTATTCATCTTTTTGTTTCAAAAGATCAAGCAAGAATGAGTTTTGTGATAGGGAGTTTGTTATTTATCCTTTTACGAAATCCAGCTGACTTGGCTTGTTTTATCGTTTATACGGGCTTAGGATTTCTGTTTTCGCTCTTTATTCCCAAGCCACTTCCTCGTTTAGAGTTCTCCATTTTCAGTCATTTGGTGCGCAATAGCTTTTCTCTTCTTTTCCTGCTCATTTTTTGGTAAATTCCTTTTGTAGAAATCTCACTTCTATGATAAAATGAGAGCATTATAGATTGGATGAGAAGGACAATGATACAAAAGGAAGAACAGTTAGAATGGTTGCACCAACACCAAACAAAAGAGCCGCATTTAGGCTTAGAACGAGTGAGACGACTATTAGCATTGCGAGGTAATCCGCATTTACAAATCTCGGTCATTCACATTGCAGGTACCAATGGAAAAGGATCAACGATTGCGCATTTACGTCAGCTATTGCAAGTAAAGAAGTTGTGTATTGGAACGTTTACATCGCCTTATCTTCTTAACTATAATGAGCAAATTGCAATCAATGGTTTACCTATTTCAGACGAAGACTTTTATTCTTTGTTGCAATCTTATCAAGAGTTATTAAAAAAGCAGGTAGATGATACGGTATTGCAGGCAATAACAGAGTTTGAGATTATCACGGCGTTGGCTTATGATTATTTCTGCCAGCAAGAGGTAGATGTGGTCATAATGGAAGTAGGTCTGGGTGGTTTATTGGACAGTACTAATGTGTGTCGACCGGATTTGACAGCTATTACGACAATCGGACTAGATCACATGGCTATTTTAGGTACCACACTGGCAGACATTGCAGTGCAAAAGGCAGGTATTATCAAAGAGAGGGTACCAGTGGTGACAGGCAAGATTTCTTCAGAAGCACTGGCAGTTATTCACACTATTGCTCAGCAACGTCAGGCTTCTCATGTCCGCTATGGGAAAGATTATCAGGTAGAGTCTGTGCAACGCTTGGCAGAAGGAGAAAAATTTCGTTTTTCAAATGCATTTCGGCAGAAAGAAGACTATCAAAGTGTTCTTTTGGGCGTTCATCAAGTTGAGAATGCAGGACTTGCACTTGAATTATGCGATCAATATTGCAGCTTGAAAGGTTTACCATTGTTGAGTGAAAATGAGGTGCGACGAGCATTGAAACAAACGTATTGGCCTGCTCGCTTGGAGAAAATTACAAATGCACCGTTGATTTTGCTAGATGGTGCGCACAATCCTCATGCAATGAAAGCTCTGATAGCTTCCCTAGAAAGCTATTTCCCAGATTATCAAAAGCACATTTTATTTTCTTGTATTCAGACCAAGGCATTGGATGAAATGGTTGCTTTGTTAAAAACTGTTTCCAAATCTCAGTTATTTCTCACTACATTTGAGGATTCACGGAGTTTTTCAACAGAAGAAATGCAAGGTTTGGCAAAGCGAGAAAAGTTAGCATATGTAGAGTGGTTACCTTATTTGGAGCAATACAAAAAAGTCAAGCATGGAGAGAAAGAGCTGCTGCTCATCACAGGCTCTCTCTATTTCCTTGCAAATGTGAGAAAATATCTAATAAGCGATTAGGTAAAAGGAGGTTTTCTAAATAGTTAAAATGTGATAGAATGAAAGAGCAATTCATTTGCACAGAGTAAGTGGTCTGCGTTAAGTGTGTATGGATGGGATGTTGCCATACAACGAAACATTTGTGCGGTAGACCATTGCATCCGCTGTCATTTTGACGGCTCCCGAAAGAAAAGGAGCGAATATGAGAAAAAACTCGCCTAAGTTGTCGGTGCAACTTTTGGTTGCCCTTGCTATGATTGTAGCTCTCTGCTTTGTCTTAGAGAAGTTTTCAATCTTTGTCATCCCTCGTTTGTTGAAGCTGAGCCCAGCTTTCATTGGTTATACCCTTATGGGAAGTGTCGCTGGTCCGATTTTATCTGGTCTGGTTTCTGCCGTATATGATATGTTGTCTTTTTTCTTTTTGAGTCAAGGTCAACCGTTCATTATCTGGTTTACATTAATTGAGGGCTTGCAAGGTATTCTCTATGGTTATTTCTTTTATGGCAAAGAATTACGATTTGAACGGAAGAAAGACTGGTTTTGGGTGACACTAGCAACTGTCGCTGTTATGGGAGTGGGGACCTTTACCTTAACGCCCTTAGCTCTCCATTTACAATATGGAGTACCCTTTGTTGCACTATACGCTACTCGGGCATGGTCTGTTTTTGAAATTCCTTTACGAGTATTTGTGACAATGCTCATTGTCCCACAGTTGCAACGAATCCCCGAATTACGTAAATTGATGGGATTAAGCAATAAGCAAAAAAGATAAAAGCAGAAAAAAGGCTGAGACATTCTGTCCACAGCCTTTTCAAATACGAATTTTTAATCTAACGTATTAATAGTTTTTTATCAAATCAACGGTTGAACGATCCAACTTCTTAACAAGAGCTTGTAAGAAAGCTTGTGCTTGCAAAAAGTCGTCCATTGCGTAGAGCGTTTGATGAGAATGAATGTAACGTGCACAAACACCAATAGTTGTAGAAGGCACACCACCGTTTTTGAGATGAGCAGCGCCTGCATCGGTTCCGCCTTTGCCACAGTAGTATTGATACTTGATGCCTGCTTCTTCTGCCGTTGTTAGAAGGAAATCTTTCATATTTGGCAACATGAGGTGACCTGGGTCAAAGAAACGAATCAGAGTACCCTCTCCGATAGCTCCTTGGTCTCCATAAATGTCGCCAGCAGGCGAACAGTCCACTGCAAGGAAAACTTCTGGGTCAAACTTGGTCGTTGAAACATGAGCGCCACGCAAGCCGACTTCTTCTTGGACATTGGCTCCAACATAGAGTTCATTGCCAAGCTTTTGTCCAGATAGAGCTTGAACGAGTTCACTCACCATGAGCACGCCATAACGATTGTCCCAAGCTTTTGAGATAACGCTTTTCCCATTAGCTGTGAGAATGGCAGAACTGTCTGGTGCAATCGTATCGCCCGGACGAATGCCGTAGCTTTCAGCTTCTGCTTTATCAGCAAATCCACCGTCAAAAACAATATCTTCAATCCTTGGTAGACTTGGTCCACCTGTTCCACGAGTCAAATGTGGAGGAACAGATCCTGAAATAACAGGAATTTCATCTCCTGTACGATTAGACAATTTAAACCGTTGGCTGCTAACGACGAGTGGATTCCAGCCACCAATTTGTACCACACGAAATGTTCCGTCGGGTTTGATTTCACTCACCATGAAGCCAACTTCATCCATGTGGGCAGCTACTAAGACACGCGGTGCATCAACAGTTTCTGAATGTTTCACTCCAAAAATGCCTCCTAAGCCGTCAGTTATGACTTCGTCTACATGAGGAGTGATTTTTTTACGCAAATAATTGCGAACAGGCGCTTCATGCCCTGAAACGGCAGCAATTTCTGTTACTTCTTTGATTTTTGAAAATAATTCTGACATCATTAACCTTCTTTCTGTTCTTATTTTATCATTTTCTATCATAGTTGGGTAGCATTCAAAGATAAAAAACAGTAGTGTTTCGATTTGTCCCAATTTATCTTTTGTGTTAAAATATTGTCATGAAAGCTAAAAAGATTCTATTAACAACGGCTGCACTTGCGGGAGTAGGGATTGCAGCTTATGCGACTAAAAAAACGTTGGACGAACGAAAAGAAGCTGAGTGGCGTGAGCAATTAGTTGCTGAAATTCGGAAAAGTTTGTCTGAGCTAGGCGATATTGCCACACTATATGTGCAATTATACAAGTCAGATGAGCATCAATTGGTTGGTGGTGTAGTGTATGAAGATGCTCGGCACATCACATTTGTATATGAAAATGGGGAATTGACCTATGAGGAAGAACAATGATTATTCCAGCAAATATAGAAGAATTGGCATCATTTGTGAAACGCGAAGGAAAGACTGTGTTCTTTTTCACAGCCGAGTGGTGTGGAGATTGTCGTTTTATTAAACCTTTTTTGCCTGAGATTGAAGCAGAAAATCCTGATTTTACCTTTGTTGAGGTCAATCGTGACGATTATATGGAAGTTGCCAAAAAGTGGGATGTGTATGGGATTCCTAGCCTAGTAGTCCTAGAAAATGGACAAGAAATTGGTCGTTTTGTTAATCGCGAGCGAAAAACGAAGACGCAAATCAATGAATTTTTAGCCCAGTTAAACTGAACATATAGGAGAAATAATGATTTTTACATATAATAAAGAGCACGTTGGAGACGTGCTGATGGTGATTGTTGCAGACGGTCAAGGAGTTAAGTTAGCTGCTGAGCGCAAGGGAAACGTAGCGCGTATTTATCGTTTGGACAATGGAGAAACAGTTGCTTGGAATATTTTTCAGGTTTCTAATCTTTTTAATATTACCGAACGTGGGCAAGTTTTTCTGACAGATGAAGAAATTTCAATTCTGAATCAAGAATTAAGCCAAGCAGGTTTTGAACCAGAATTAGTCAATGATCTTTCCCCAAAATTTGTAGTAGGTGAAATTGTGAAAATGGTAGCTCATCCAGATAGTGATCACCTTAATATTTGTCAAGTAAAAGTAGCAGCAGATAAAGTGGTTCAAATCATAGCAGGTGCGCCTAATGCTAAAGTAGGTCTCAAGACGATTGTGGCGCTTCCGGGTGCTATGATGCCAAAAGGAAACTTGATTTTCCCTGGTGAGCTGCGTGGAGAAAAGAGTTTTGGTATGATGTGCAGCCCTCGTGAATTACAATTGCCCAATGCTCCGCAAAAACGTGGGATTATTGAATTAGCAAGTTCAGAAGTGGTAGGAACAGCATTTGATCCAACTAAGCATTGGCAAGGGTAAAATAGAAATTAAGTTTTAATCGTGAATTTTCACGATTTTTTCTTTTCTCTTACGAATAAATAGTTAGGAGGAAAAGAAAATGTATAATAAAGTAATTTTAATTGGTCGCTTGGTGAATACACCAGAGTTAAACAAAACAGCTAATGATAAATCTGTGGCGCGTGCAACCCTTGCTGTCAATCGTCGCTACAAAGGGCAAAATGGTGAACGAGAAGCGGACTTTGTAAATGTCGTTGTCTGGGGTAAGTTAGCCGAAACTTTGGCAAGTTATGCAAGTAAAGGCAGCTTGATTTCGCTAGACGGTGAACTTCGCACTCGCCGCTATGAGAAGGACAATGTTACCCACTATGTCACAGAAGTACTTTGCAACGGCTTCCAGCTATTAGAAAGTCGTGCACAGCGAGCTCTTCGTGAAAATAATGCAGGTGTAGACTTGGCAGATTTGCTTCTGGAAGAAGAGGAATTGCCATTTTAATAAAGATAAGCTAGGCTGGATAAAATTCAGTCTATTTGTCTCTAGTCAGCGAAAAAGTCAACATTTTATGCTTTCAACAAAGTACGAATAACATGCGCAAGATAGAAGTCAACAGTCTGAGAAGGTGTTGTATTTGATTTCAACTTGAGTTTAAAAACAAGGAAGTTAGGGGGATTTTTCAAGTTTTCACACTTCTTTTTTTTGGCGAGGTTTTGCTTTTTTGTATAAATATAATATAATAAACCTAGATAAAACAAAGTTTTCTGTTTAAGATTGCTGTTGATAAGGAGAAAAAATGGGAGCAGGTAAAGGAAAAAAGCAATATCGCTATTATCGTAAATATCTATTATTTTTTCTGTTTGTCTTCGTCTTGGCTGGCTTAGTTTTCCTCTATGTAAAAGGGAATTCATCAGATAGCAAGCAGGTCAAGATAGGAGTGACCTATATGACGATGAACAATGATTTTTATAAAACCTTGAATGCTGAAATTGAGAAAAAAACCAATCAGCAGGGAAGTCGACTTTATGTGCGGGACCCAGAATTAGACGAAGATAAGCAAAGTCAGCAGATTGATTATTTTGTTCAAGAAAAAGTGAATGTGATTGTTATAAATCCGGTTAAGAGTGACAGTCCAAAGATTCTGACTTCTTTAAATAAAGCCAGAAAAGCGGGAATCAAGATCATTGTCGTGGATGCACCTGTTAGCAAAGATGCTAAAGTTGATACTACTATTGTGTCAGACAATTATCAGGCTGGTGTGTTGATAGCTAAAGACATGATGAAACGTTTGTCTAGTGCGAATATTTTGCTGTTGGAGCACCATAACGCAGTATCTGCTATGGATCGGATTCAAGGATTTTTAGATACGATTAAAGGGTATCCTGCTTATCAGGTAGTTTCTAAGCGGGAAACATTGGGGCAGACGGAAGAAAGTATGCCACAAGTAAAAAAAGCATTGAACGAAGGAATGCAATTTAATGTGGTCATGTCTTTAAATGATCGTGCTGCAATCGGAGCTCTCGCAGCCATAAAAGATCAAGGTGTGACAGACAAGATTGCAATTTATGGCGTAGATGGCTCGCCTGATATTAAGAATTTCCTTGCCAATACCAATGATATTCAAGGAACGGTTGCCCAGTCTCCAATTCAAATGGGCAGAAAGGTGACAGAAGTGATTGAGCGCATGATGAAGCATCAATCTTACAAAAAGGAGTACCTGATTCCTGTTCATTTGGTGAATAAAGATAACATCGGGCAATATACAATTACAGGGTGGCAATAATGAGACGAAATAAAAGTATTTTTTATAGCAAAATTGCTTTAATGGTCATCAATTTTATTGCCATTGTTTATAATGCCTCTATTTATCTTTTTGCGACGAATTACGTGGTCGCAAGAGGTTATGCTCATTCACTATTGGGGCGTTTGGATGCTATCCCAGGCTCGCCGAGCTTTAGTTTTTGGATGTCGATTGCCTTTTATGCTTGCTTATTATTGGTTTTTTATTACCGTGAGAAGCATCCAAATCAGCTATCTGTTTATGATAAAGTAACTATTATTGAGATTTTGCTGATGTTAGTTATCTTTTCTGTCTTGCATTCTTCTTATAATGGTCTGATTCTCTTAGTTTTTGCAGATATTTTTTATGGTTCCAAAGAATTTAACACCTCAAAAGATCGGAAATACTGGTTTTCCTTTATCATTTTGAGTTTTACCATGTTGCTCTTATCCAACTATGATTTAATGTCGCTTTTTGTCAAATTGCCTTCGTTAGATACTTATATTCGCTTTTGTCCAGAATCGATTCGCATGGCACTCCTTTTTGGAAAGAATTTTCTCTTTTCACTAAATCTGGTTGTGTTTATGATTTCTTTGCTCTTTTATATTTTATCTGCAATGACCGAAAAGCACCATATTGAAGAAGAACTGCGGATGGCGGCACAAGCCAATCGCGAGTTGAATAGTTATTTAGCCTTATCTGAAAAAATTGCGGAAGACCGTGAAAGAAAACGGATTGCCAGAGAAATCCATGATACATTAGGGCATGCTTTGACAGGAATTTCAGCTGGGATTGATGCGGTTAAAGTACTGGTGGATATTGACAAAAATCGTGCTAAGGAGCAGTTGGAAAATGTTTCTGTGGTTGTGCGAGACGGTATCCGCGATGTGCGAGGCTCGCTCAATAAAATGCGTCCCGGCGCTCTAGAAAACAATAGTTTAAAAGAAGCACTGCTTAAAATTATTCGAGAGTACGAAGCCATTTCTAATTTAGAAATTCATTTTCTCTATGAATGGGACACGATTGATCTGGATGTTGCAAAAGAAGATATTGTCTTTCGGGTGATTCAAGAATCCATTACAAATTCGGTGCGGCATGGACACGCCAAGACGATTTGGATTGAATTATTGGAAAAAGAAAATTATATCATGACCATTCAAGATGACGGGGTCGGCTTTGACGAGCTTCACTATGGTTATGGTCTCAAACAAATGCAGGAGCGTTTGGCGATTATTGGTGGGAGTGTTCATTTTGAAAATCGCAACGGTTTCTATACTCATATTGAAATTCCGAAAATAGGAGGAAAAAATGATTAAAGTTTTAATAGCAGATGATCAAGCCTTGATTCGTGAGTCTTTACAGATTATTTTATCAGCTCATGCAGATATTGAAGTGGTGGGAACAGTCGGTGACGGCAAGGAAGTGCTCGAAAAACTTCACCATGTACATCCAGATGTGATTTTAATGGACATTCGAATGCCTGTTATGGACGGTGTTCTCTGTACAAAGGCAGTCAAAGAACACTATCCAGATATCAAAATTATTATTCTAACAACTTTCGATGACGATGATTTCATTTTTTCAGCATTGAAATACGGAGCTTCTGGTTACATTTTAAAAGGAGTTTCTACTGACGAACTGCACCAAGCCATTCAAACGGTTCACAAAGGCGGTGCTATGATTAACCCCAACATTGCTACCAAAGTGTTTAAAATTTTTTCACAAATGGCGCAGTCCAATTTTGCTATTTCTGTTGCGGAAGAAAATGTGGAAGACATGAGTCAGACTGAGTGGAAGATTATTCAGCAGATTGGTTTTGGAGTTTCAAACAAGGAAATTGCAGCGAAGTTATTCTTGTCTGAAGGGACAGTGCGGAATTACTTGTCAGGCATTCTGACGAAATTAAATTTGCGAGATCGCACGCAATTAGCTATTTGGGCTGTGCAGACAGGTGTTACCCAACGTGATTTTAGTAAGGACAATGACAAATGAAGTGGCGGATGAGGTATTTGACGATGTTCATCTCGGCTCTCCTTTTAGTGACCCTTAGCTTTGTTTTATGGACTTCCAATCAAAAAAAGATTTTGCGAATTGGAGTGTATGCAGGCAGTAGCTGGGACGTTCCGAATAGTCGTGAGAATAGAGTGTTAGACAATATTATTCACCAATTTGAAAAGTCACATCCCAACGTCAAAGTTGTCTATGAGAGCGGCATTCCTAAAAAGGACTATGATAATTGGCTAGCAGAAAAGATTCTAAAAGGTGAACAACCAGATATATTTATGGTGCCTGAAAATGATTTTTCTATGTTAGCGGCTTCTGGAGCATTCAAATCCCTAGACTCTTTGCTTAGTAAAGAAGAAGTTGAAGCTTACTATCCAGTTGCCTACCAAGCCGGGCAATATCAGGGGCACAGTTATGCTTTGCCGATTGAAAGCAATCCTATCATGATGTGTGTCAATAAGGATTTGTTGGAAAAAGAAGGTATTTCAATTCCTGACTCCAATTGGACTTTAGAGGATTTATATGCGATTTGTCAAAAAGTAACAAAGGATACAGATGGTGACGGTCTGATTGACCAGTATGGCATTACGGATTATACTTGGAAGCAAGCCTTGGTGGCGTATAACGGGCATTTAAGAAATCAAAATGGTGTTAATATTGATAGTGTCGAAATGCATCAGGCACTCTCCTTTATCAGTAAATTGGATTCATTAAATCAACGGTACAAGGTAACGTCAAATGATTTTGATGAAGGTAAGGTCGCCTTTTATCCAATGAGTTTGGCTCAATATCGAACCTACAAACCCTATCCCTACCATGTGGCAAAATATTCTAGATTTTCTTGGACCTGCATTCCTATGCCGGCCGCTAAAGCGGGCATTCCTGCGACCCAAGTGAAAACATCTCTTTTTGCTATGTCTTCAAAGACAAAACAGGACAAATTAGCTTGGGAGTTTATGAAATTGCTGTGTCAAAATCATAAAAATCAGCAAGAGCTATTTGCAAAATCACAAGGGACCTCTGTCTTGACTTCCGTAGTTAAAAGCAGTCAGACGAAAAAGATTTTACAGGCAGATGACTTTGGACTGGATTCGCTGACATCGCAACGACTGGATCATATGATGAAGCATTCGGTGTTAGATATTAGCAGAGACTTGGATTATCATTCTTTGGAACGACTGGATTATTTACTAGGAAATGCTCTCAAAAACAATGAAATAGACAGTATCTTACCAAGTATTCAAAGGGAAATGGAAGAAACAGGCAAATAGAGGTTTAACGAAGAATAAATATCAAAATAGTCAGATGAGAGATTTTTGAGCTCAAAGCTGGCTATTTTTCTTTTTGAAAACTATATGACATTTGTCATATTTTAACTAACAAATGTCATCTTTACAAAGTGACATTTGACAATGTGAAACCGGTTTCAGATTTAGTAAAATAAAGACAGAAATGAAGGAGGAAAGAACATGAAATATCTAGTACTAGTCAGTCATGGTGGACTAGCAGAAGGCGTGCAAAGCTCATTGAGGATGTTCGCTGGGGATAAGACCGACCAAGTTATTGCAGTAGGTCTAAAAGAAGGCAAGTCTGTTGAAGATTTCGCTCTTGACTTTCGTCAAGCGTTAGCAAATCTGGGAACAGAAGATACGGTTTTGGTGTTGGCAGACATTGTCGGAGGAAGCCCTTTGACGACAGCTTGCAATGTTTTATCAGAACTTGGCAAGTTAAACACTGCAGTCGTACTTGGTGGTCTCAATTTGACAATGGCACTCACAGGCTTAGTGATGAAAGATATGTTGGAAGGAAAAGAATTGGCACAAGCCATTCTCTCAGAAGCATCCGCAGCGCTGCAAGAATTTGATGTAGTTGCTAGTGATGAAGAGGATGAAGACGATATTTAAAAAAGATTAAAAAGGAGATTTATCATGACAATTTCATTTGTACGTATTGATGACCGTATGATTCACGGTCAAACAGTAACTCGTTGGGCAAAAGAATATCCTTGTGACGGCTTAGTTGCTGTCAATAATGCTGCAGCAGGAAATACAGTTTTGAAACAAGCCTATAAAGCAGCTTCTGATAAAAAAACATTTGTTTGGACAAAAGAAGCATGGAAAGAAAAATCACAAAAGGTATTGGATTCCGATAGTCGCTATTTCTTGATTACTAAAAATCCAATTGATATGAAAGAAATACTAGTTGATCAAGGTTTTGTGCCTAGTGATATCAAAGAAATCATCGTTGGTCCAGCCAATGACCGTCCAGGAGCTATTAAATTAGGAAACAACCAATCCATCACACAAGAGGAAGCGGAAGCACTTGAAGCGATTCAAAAAGCTGGCTATAAAGTGAAATTCCAACTCTTGCCAGATGTGTCTATTGGCTACTGGGACGATTTCAAATCTAAATTTGGTTTTTAACAAAATATAATAAGCATTAAGGAGGCTTTATTATGACAATTTCGTGGTTTCAAGCCGCTTTACTAGGGTTATTTGCCTGTCTATCATCTATGCCTGGTCTAGGTGGTACTTCCATTGGTAACTATACTCTTGGGCGCCCGCTTGTAGGTGGTTTAGTTTCAGGACTGATCTTAGGAGATGTGAAATTAGGTATTATCTGTGGGGTTGCTATGCAACTCGTTTATATCGCTTTGGTAACACCTGGTGGTACGGTTTCAGCTGACGTGCGTGCGGTTTCTTATATTGGGATTCCTCTGGCAATGGTTGCCATTCAATCGCAAGGACTATCACTTGACTCTGCAGACGCTGCTAACTTGGCTAAATCAATGGGAACACTCGTTGGTACAGTCGGTACAGTTCTTTTCTATGGTACCGCTACTATGAACTTGCTTTGGCAACATATTGGTTGGAAAGCTGTTGAAAAAGGTGAATTTAAACGCCTGTACATGGTAGACTGGGGCTTCCCTTGGATTTCACACTTGGTATTCTCATTCTTGCCAACCCTCATTATGTGTAAATTGGGTGCAGATGCAGTTACGGCCTTGAAAACGGCACTTCCATTGGACGGTATTCCAATGAAAACCCTCTTTACAGTCGGTTCTCTCCTTCCATGTGTCGGAATTGCAATCCTCTTGAAACAAATTGTTGAAAAAGCTGTCGATTTCATTCCATTCTTTGTTGGATTTACTTTAGCAGCTTCACTAGGACTTAACCTTGTATCTTGTGCAGTAATTTCATTGATTTTCGCAGTATTATTCTATGAAATTCAAATGGCTAAAAATGTAAGAGCACAAGCAGCTTCAAGTGCAAGTTTTGATGATGACGACGATGAGGAGGATATTTAAAATGGTTAAATTAACGAAAAAAACATTAGGAAAATCTTTCCATCATTGGTATTATGGGAACTTAACTTGCTTCTCACAAGAACACATGCAAACCTTTGGTTACCTAGCTTCAATGCTGCCAATCGTGGAAGAATTATATTCTAAAAAAGAAGATCAAGCAAAAGCAATGCACACCTACACAGCATTCTTCAACACAGAACCTCAATTAGGTGCTTTGATTGTAGGGATTACAGCTGGTCTAGAAGAGGCGCGTGCTAACGGTGCTGATGGAGTAGACGACGAAACGATTAACGGTCTTCGTGCGGGGCTGATGGGACCTGTTGCAGGGATTGGTGATTCACTGATTGTTGGTACCTTGATTCCGATTATACTAGGTATTGCTCTTGGTTTGTCAAATGGTGGTTCGCCACTTGGTGCAATTTTCTATATCGTTGTTTGGAACTTGCTCGCTTACTTCGGTATGAAATTTGCCTACTTTAAAGGCTATGAACTTGGTGACAAAGCAGTTGAATTTCTTGTCGGACCTCAAGGACAAGCTATCCGTAAGTCTGTTTCTATCATTGGTGGTATGGTTATCGGTGCTGTTGCAGCGACATGGGTACCTGTTAAGACAGCTTTCAAATTGAAAGACTCTTCAGGAAAAGCTTTCTTGGTACTACAAGATCAATTAGACGGTGTCTATCCAGGTCTATTGACAGCTTTGTTTATCGTCTTTTGCTGGTGGTTGATGGCGAAGAAAAACCTTTCACCAATTAAAGTAATGTTGCTTCTCGTTGTAGTAGCTTTCCTTGGTGTATTGGTTGGCTTCTTCAACCCAGGATTGAAATACTAAATAGGAGAAAAATATGACAGAACAAGAATTGATTCAAGGATATGAAACGGAAATTCAATACCAAAAACACATGATTGAAAATCTAGGGCGTTGGTTTAGTCTCTTCTTTACTATTGCTAGTATCGGTCTTGTTCTAATCTATTTCTTCCGTCAAACCAATCTCATTGCCTTTGTTCTTGGAATAATCCTAGCAGTGTTGGGAATATTAGCCATGCTTGTCTTTGGTTATGGTATTTACAAAGGACGACTGAATCTTCAAAGAGTCATTGATGATTTTGAAGAAAAATTAAGATTGGTTCGATAAAAATTTATTTGCTTTCCCCCTAAAAACTTTGTCGTTTGACAGAGTTTTTTTCTTGACTATTTCTGACCAAGTGATACAATAGAAAATGTAAATATTAGCACTCGCACTTGTAGAGTGCTAAAACAAGATATTGGAGGTAAACAAATGCTTAAACCATTAGGCGACCGTGTGGTCTTAAAAGTAGAAGAAAAAGAACAAAAAGTTGGTGGTTTTGTCATTGCAGGTGCAGGACAAGACGCAACAAAGACAGCAAAAGTTGTAGCTGCCGGGGATGGAATTCGTACACTCAACGGTGAACTCGTTGCGCCAAGCGTAAAAGCTGGTGATACCGTTCTCGTTGAAAGCCATGCGGGAATTGAAGTTAAAGACGGCGAAGAAAAGTACCTCGTTGTCAATGAAGCAAATATTTTAGCGATTGTTGAATAAATAAAAATTTATAGAAAGAGGAATTGTAAAAATGGCAAAAGATATTAAATTTTCAGCAGATGCAAGAAGCGCCATGGTGCGTGGCGTCGATATTTTGGCAGATACCGTTAAAGTAACCTTAGGCCCTAAAGGACGCAATGTTGTTCTTGAAAAATCATTTGGCTCACCACTCATCACAAACGACGGTGTAACCATTGCAAAAGAAATCGAACTCGAAGATCATTTTGAAAATATGGGAGCTAAGTTGGTGTCAGAAGTTGCTTCAAAAACCAATGATATT
This sequence comes from Streptococcus sp. HF-2466, assembly GCF_015594645.1. Lineage (NCBI taxonomy): Bacteria > Bacillati > Bacillota > Bacilli > Lactobacillales > Streptococcaceae > Streptococcus > Streptococcus sp. HF-2466. The sequence continues at coordinate 1,512 of NZ_JADNQU010000010.1, read as the reverse complement.
GCTGGTGACGGAACAACCACTGCGACTGTCTTGACGCAAGCAATTGTCCGCGAAGGAATCAAAAATGTAACTGCTGGTGCAAACCCAATTGGCATTCGTCGTGGTATTGAAACAGCTGTTGCAACAGCTGTTGAAGCCTTAAAAGCAAATTCTGTTCCGGTTTCTAATAAAGAAGCGATTGCGCAAGTTGCGGCTGTCTCATCACGTTCTGAAAAAGTCGGAGAATACATCTCTGAAGCTATGGAAAAAGTTGGCAATGACGGTGTTATTACTATTGAAGAATCAAAAGGTATGGAAACGGAGCTAGATGTGGTTGAAGGAATGCAATTTGACCGCGGTTACCTTTCCCAATACATGGTGACAGACAATGAAAAAATGGTTGCTGACTTAGATAATCCATATATCTTGATTACAGATAAGAAGATTTCTAATATCCAAGAAATTCTTCCTTTGCTGGAAAATATTTTGAAAACAAGCCGTCCGCTTTTGATTATCGCAGATGATGTAGACGGTGAAGCTCTTCCAACTCTTGTGTTGAATAAAATCCGCGGTACTTTCAATGTAGTCGCTGTGAAGGCACCAGGATTTGGTGACCGTCGTAAAGCAATGTTAGAAGATATTGCTATCTTGACTGGTGGTACAGTAATTACAGAAGATCTTGGTCTGGAATTGAAAGATGCAACGATTGAAGCGCTTGGACAAGCCTCAAAAGTGACTGTGGACAAAGATAGCACTGTTATCGTTGAAGGCTCTGGTGATGCCGAAGCGATTGCCAACCGTGTGGCTGTTATCAAATCCCAAATCGAAAGTTCTACGTCTGACTTTGACCGTGAAAAGCTCCAAGAACGCTTAGCGAAATTGTCAGGCGGTGTGGCTGTCATCAAAGTTGGTGCTGCAACAGAAACAGAACTTAAAGAAATGAAACTCCGCATCGAAGATGCCCTCAATGCAACTCGCGCAGCTGTAGAAGAAGGAATTGTTTCAGGTGGTGGAACAGCCTTTGTCAATGTTTTAAGTGCCGTTGAAGCGCTAGACTTGTCAGGTGACGAAGCAACTGGTCGCAACATCGTTCTTCGTGCGTTAGAAGAACCTGTTCGCCAAATCGCTTTGAATGCAGGATTTGAAGGTTCTATCGTTATTGACCGCTTGAAAAATTCGGAAGCTGGAACTGGTTTTAATGCCGCTACCGGTGAATGGGTGAACATGATTGATGCTGGGATTATTGACCCAGTCAAGGTTACTCGTTCTGCCCTTCAAAATGCAGCTTCAGTAGCGAGCCTCATCTTAACAACTGAAGCAGTTGTTGCTAACCAACCAGAACCAGCCAGTCCAACTCCAGCAATGGATCCAAGTATGATGGGCGGGATGATGTAATATATAACTAAGAGTCTGAGACAAAATAGTTCTCAGTCACAAAAAAGCTAGAGATTCCCAATTATGGAACTCTAGCTTTTTAAGTTTGAGTCGTTCTCTTATTGTATTTAAGGAGATTATTGGCCATGAGCACTAAAC